>NZ_JBHVKW010000002.1:0-254702 GCF_042797905.1 Amycolatopsis sp. NPDC057786 | reverse complement strand
GCCGGATGACCGGCGGGCCGCTTCGTTCGAGAAACCGTCAGGCGGGGAAGATGACGACCCGGCGCTTCGGGTCCTCGCCTTCGCTCTCGCTCTTGACCCCGTCGACGGCGGCGACCGCGTCGTGCACGACCTTCCGTTCGAACGGGCTCATCGGCTGCAGCCGGACACGCTCGCCGGAGGAGACCACCGTCTCGGCGGTCGAGCGGCCGAGCTCGCGGAGCTCCTCGCGACGGTCAGCGCGCCAACCCGCGATGTCCAGCATCAGCCGGCTCCGCGAACCGGTCTCCTGCTGCACCGCCAGCCGCGTCAGCTCCTGCAGCGCCTCGAGGACGGTGCCGCGGGGGCCGACGAGCTTCTCCAGGTCTTCGCCGCCGTCGATGCTGACGATCGCGCGGCCCGCTTCGACATCGAGGTCGATGTCGCCGTCGTAGTCCAAAAGGTCGAGCAGCCGCTCGAGGTAGTCACCGGCGATGTCGCCCTCCTTCACGAGGACGTCATCGTCGACACCTCCCTTGCGAGCGGTCTCTTCAGCGGCGCCCTCAACCTCGGCCACGCTGTTCTCCTCGGCGTCGATCGTGTCGATCGTCTCCGCCATTACTGGTCTCCTCTCCGGCCCGGATCGGCGTCAGCGACGCTTCCGGCCCGATTTCTTAGTCGAGTCCGAGATGAGACCGGGCACGTCCGCACCGTTCTCCTTCGAGCCGTTCGTGGACGACTCGGCTGTTCCGTCTTTGGCGTCCTTCTTCTCCGCGGCGGAGGAGTCGGTCTGGGCGAAGCCGTGCGGCGAGCCCGCCTTCTTGACCTGACCGCCGGAGGACTGCTTGTTCCGCTTCTGCTGGACCGGCTTCTGACCGGGGCGCGGCGCGGTCGGCTTCTGGCCCGGCTTCGGGCCGAGGTTCGCGCGCTTCTCCTTCTCGGCCGCCTTGCGGGCCTCTTCTTCCTTGTCGATCTTCGTGTAGACGAGGCGCTGCTGCATCAGGGTCCAGCCGTTGTTGGCGAGCCAGTAGATGAGCAGACCGATCGGGAACAGCGCACCGAAGACGAGGACACCGATCGGGAAGACGTACATCGTCAGCTTGTTCATCATCGCGGTCTGCGGAGTGGCCGACTCGGGGTTCTGGCGCTGGACCGAGTGCCGCGCGGTGAGGTGCGTCGCGATACTCGCGATGATCATCAGCGGGATCGCGACCGGAGCGACACCCCAGTGGAACCCGGGAGCCGCGTTCCCGCCGCTGACCATGTCGACGCCCGTGTAGATCGCGTCGCCGAGGTTGACGCCGAACAGCTTCGCGTGGACGTAGGACTCCACGCCGGCCTGATCGAAGAAGTAGTTCTCGGTCTTCGGCCCGCCGTACGGGTTGATGGTGAACATCCGCAGGACGTGGTTCAGACCGATGAAGACCGGGATCTGAAGCAGCATCGGCAGGCAGCTGCCCAGCGGGTTGACGCCGTGCTCCTTCTGAAGCTTCTGCATCTCCATCGCCTGGCGCTGCCGGTCGTTGGAGTACTTCTTCTGGATCTTCTTCATTTCCGGCGCGAAGTCCTGCATCTTCTTCATCGACCGGACCTGGTTCACGAACGGCTTGAACATGATGCCGCGGACCGTCACCGTCAGGAAGACGATCGCGAGGACCCAGGAAATCGCGTTCGCCTCACCGAACACGAGCCCGAAGACCTTGTGCCAACACCACAAGATGAAGGACACGGGGTAGTAGATGAAGTCGAGCACTGAGCTACTCCTCGATCGGTGTTTCAGGTCGGCGGTGGCGCCACGAGAACGTCTCGGGTACCGGGTCGCGGCCGGGCATGGTCCACGGGCCACAGCGCAGCAGACGCCGGACCGCGAGATAGCTGCCGCGGCCGGCGCCGTGCCGGGTCAGTGCCTCGACGGCGTACGCGCTACAGCTCGGGTAGAACCGGCACGCCGGAGGAAAGAAGGGGGAGATCGCCTTGCGGTACAGCTTGATGGGCAGGAGCAGCACCCATGCCACCGGTCCGGGCCTGACGTCTTCGGTGGTCTCGTTCTCGGTGGCTCGCATGCCGTTACACCGCTGATCCGTTGTCGGGTGGTCGCGTCTGGCGGGACTTCCCGGACAGCCCGAGGCGCCGCAACGACGCGTCGAGGTCCGAGCCGAGTTCCGCGCTGGACGCGTCCGCGGCCGGTGGTAGTGCCCGTATCACCAACGAGCTTCCCGGCGGCAGTGTTCCGAGCCTGGCGGAAACGAGATGCCTCAACCGGCGGGTGACGCGGTGGCGGACCACCGAGTTGCCCACGGCCTTGCTCACCACAAAACCCGCCCGCGCCGCTTCGGCGGCATCGGGCGGGTCCGTGGTCAACGCATGGACGACGAGGCGGCGCCTGCCTGCCTTGGCCCCACGCCGCATCACGGCACGGAAATCCTCACTGCGCCGCAACCTCGCGGCGGCCGGCAGCACGACGTCCCTCGACGGCGGCCGGATCAGGCGGACAGCGCGCCGCGGCCCTTGCGACGACGAGCCGCCAGGATGGCCCGGCCGGCGCGGGTCCGCATGCGCAGCCGGAATCCGTGGACCCGGGCGCGGCGGCGGTTGTTCGGCTGGAAGGTGCGCTTACCCTTGCTCACGACTAACTTCTCCTGTTTCTCGGCCGCCGGGAACGGTTCGACCCGTTCCTGGCGTGTCGTGCTGACGCACGGCAGTCTCTGGTGTCTCCTACCAACGTGTGGCCTCGTCACGTCGAGCGACGACAACGTGGGCACGCGAAACGCCCCCGCTGTATACGGGAGACCTTACGAGGGTACGCACCCACCGCCCGGGCCTGGCAGGCACCCCCTCGACCACGCACCGCGACGGTACGTGGAGAGTGATCACCGACGACGCGAGGGCACCGAATGGCAACACGCCGTACACCGTGAAATGCTTGCGCGCGAGGATGCCTTGTGGCAACGAGCGGGGCTTGTTAGCGTGCCCCTCCCGGGTTTACGCCGAGGTGGAACGGTGCAGGCGCCCGGGTGTCCTTGGGGATGTGGAGGCGTCCCGTCGGCATACGTCGAGCCCGCAGGTGACGTCATCGCGGGCCGCCGTACATTAGTGCACAGCTGTGGACAACTATGTGGATATTTGCTGTGCGCACGAGCCGATCGGGCCAGGATGACGCTCGACCCGGCGTTTCGGGCCGCTGAGCGATCTCGCCGCAGCGCACCGATGAGGGGAGGGGAGTCAGGCAGGTGTCCGATCACCAGCACAATCTTGGCGTCATCTGGGAACAGGTCGTGCGGGAGCTGTCGGATGGCACCCTCTCCCCGCAGCAGCGCGCCTGGATGCGGGTGACCCGGCCGATCGGCCTGCTCGACGGCACCGCGCTCCTCGCCGCCCCCAGCGACTTCGCCAAGGAAGCGATCGAACGCGCCCTCCGCGGCGCCATCACCGAAGCCCTTTCGCGCCGGCTCGGCCGCGCGGTCTCGCTCGCGGTGAAGGTCGACAGCACCGAGCCCTCGATGCCTCCGCCGCCGCCCTCACCCGGCCCCCGCTACGAACCGACGTCACCCAGCCGGGTGGAAAACGGTTCCGGTCCGGTGCCGGGTCCTCCTCCGCTGCCCGAAGGCGACGGCATGCTGTCCCCGACCAGGCCCCGGCCCGAGCCTCCGAAGCCGAGGCCGCCGAGGCAGCAGCCGGTGGACAACAGCCTCAACGATGGCGATGACAGCGATGAAGAAGTCGACGAAGAGGGCGAGGCACTCGCCGCCGTGACCGAGATCTGGCCGACGTTCTCCGGCCAGCCGATCGCGGGTCAGCCCTACACCGCGCCGGCGCAGCCGCAGACGTCGAAGACGAAGCTCAACGAGAAATACACGTTCGACACGTTCGTCATCGGCGCGTCGAACCGCTTCGCGCACGCGGCCGCGGTCGCCGTCGCCGAAGCACCGGCGCGCGCGTACAACCCGTTGTTCATCTGGGGAGAGTCCGGACTCGGGAAGACCCACCTGCTGCACGCGGTCGGGCACTACGCCCAGCGGCTGTTCCCCGGCATGCGCGTGCGGTACGTGTCGACCGAAGAGTTCACCAACGACTTCATCAACTCGCTGCGCGACGACCGCAAGGTCGCCTTCCAGCGCCGCTACCGCGACATCGACATCCTGCTCGTCGACGACATCCAGTTCCTGGAAGGCAAAGAAGGTACGCAGGAAGAGTTCTTCCACACCTTCAACACCCTCCACAACGCGAACAAGCAGATCGTCGTCTCCTCCGACCGCCCGCCGAAGCGCCTCGAAACGCTGGAAGACCGGCTGCGCACGCGGTTCGAGTGGGGCCTCATCACCGACATCCAGCCGCCGGAACTCGAAACGCGGATCGCGATCCTTCGCAAGAAGGCCGCCCAGGACCGGCTCGCGGTCCCCGGCGAGGTCCTTGAATTCATCGCTTCGCGCGTCGAAGCGAACATCCGGGAACTCGAAGGCGCGCTCATCCGCGTCACCGCCTTCGCGTCGCTGAACCAGCAGCCCGTCGACGTGGCGCTCGCCGAGATCGTGCTCCGGGACCTCATCCCTGATTCACACGCGCCGGAGATCACCGCGCCGACCATCATGGGCGTCACGTCCGAGTTCTTCGACGTGACCCTCGACGACCTCTGCGGCCCCGGCAAGACGAAGGCGCTCGCGACCGCACGCCAGATCGCGATGTACCTCTGCCGCGAACTCACCGACATGTCCCTGCCGAAGATCGGGCAGACCTTCGGCGGCCGCGACCACACCACCGTCATGCACGCGGACAAGAAGATCCGTAAGGAGATGGCCGAACGACGGCGCATCTACGACCAGGTGCAAGAGCTCACTTCACGGATCAAGCAACGAGCACGGCAGTGATATCTGTCGAGCGCTGACGAAAAGCGCGCCGAAGGGGCGTCGTTCCGCTTCCAACTCAGGTTGGGTGCGGAGGGCGCCCCTTCATCGCGTTTTCGTGGGCCTTCGGCCCGAAAGAGGGCGCTCGACGGTGAAGTCTCCCTTCGCGCTGGCGCGCTTCCGGGAGACCGCTGGGTCATCTGAGTATCAATCCCTTGGCCGCTAAGGGTTTCGGGGCTCTCGCCGGTGGGTGGGAGCCCTTCTTTGTGTCTACATAGGCCCGAAGCACGCGTAGGCGGAGAAGCGGCGAAGGGGGCGAAGGGGCGTAAGAGGGGCTTCGCGTTTTTCCTTGTGTACAAAGGAAATCCACAGGGTGTGGGTAGCTTGTGCACAAGTTCGGTGGGGTTGGGAGCTGCGGCGACGGGGGTTTCGTCCACATCGCACTCACAGGGAATCCACAGCATTTCCACACCAAGATCCACACTCTGTCCCCAGGTTGCCCACATCTTGTGCACAAGGGTGATGCAGGCTGCATGGATCACTCTCCCGAGCGATTCCGGTCACGAACGCCGCCCACAACCCTGGGTACAAACCGCCCCACAACTGGGGATAACCGTGGGGACAACTGTGGATGACTGTGGACAGATCGAGCGCCGCCCGAAACCATCCACCGACGGCCCGAGCTGTCCACCGTCCGTACACACCCGGAGTCCACAGCCTCAGAGGCGCCCGGACCTGCGCGAACGAGCCTTGTCCACACAATCCACAACGCCTATTACTACTGCTGTCTTTTCTTCTTCTCTAGAAGAGAACAAAACAAAAACAGGCGAAGGACGAATCTGGGGACAGTCGGTGAGCCGTGTCGTCTTGTCGACAAAAGCAAGGGGAGGCCGAGGTGACGTGGACCCCGGGGACGGCCTAACGTGGGTCCCTGCACCTGGTCTGCGTGTCGACGTGCGTTCGCGTCCTCGCTCGGACCGAACAACACCTGCGAGGCACCTGGCCATCGCGCTCTCCGGCCGAGGTGACCCGTTGAGCTTTCGAGCCGTCAGGGGCTCGGCTGTCGAAAGGAAGCGCGCATGAAGATCCGCGTCGAGCGTGACGGGCTGGCCGACGCCGTCGCGTGGGTGGCGAGAAGCCTCCCGTCGCGGCCTCCGGTCCCGGTGCTGGGCGGTGTCCTCCTCGATGCGGGATCCGACGGGACGAGTGACGCCCTCACCGTCTCCGGATTCGACTACGAGGTCTCCGCCACGGTCGGCGTCCCGGCCACCATCGCCGACGGCGGCCGTCTGCTGGTCTCCGGCCGTCTGCTGGCCGACATCACGAAGTCGCTGCCCGCCCAGCCGGTCGAGATCTCGGTCGACGGCGCCCGCGCGACCATCACCTGCGGCTCCGCGCGCTTCTCCCTGCCGACCATGCCGGTCGAGGACTACCCGCAGCTCCCGTCCCAGCCCGCCTTCGCCGGTGAACTCACCGGTGACGCGTTCGGCCAGGCCGTCACCCAGGTCGTCGTCGCCGCGGGCAAGGACGACACCCTCCCGATGCTGACCGGCATGCGGCTGGAGATCTCCGGCTCCTCGCTGACCCTGGTCGCCACCGACCGCTTCCGGCTCGCCATGCGCGAGTTCACCTGGGAGCCGGCCGAGGGCCTGTCCGACGCCGCGGTGCTCGTCCCGGCGCGCACGCTCGCCGAGGCCGCGAAGACGCTCGGTGCCAGTGGGGCCAAGATCCGGCTCGCGCTCGCCAGCGGCGAAGGCCTTCTCGGTCTCTCCGGTTCCGGCCGCTACACCACGACCCGCCTCCTCGACGCGGAGTTCCCGCCGTACCGGCAGCTGCTGCCGGCGCAGCACACGTCGCGCGCGGTCATCGAGGTCTCCGCGCTCGCCGAGTCCATCAAGCGTGTTTCGCTCGTCGCGGAGCGTGGCACCCAGGTGCGGCTGGAGTTCAACGACGGTTCGCTGCGCCTGTCCGCGGGTGGCGACGACGAGGGTTCGGCCGAAGAAGAGCTTCAGGTCGATTACGAGGGTGAGCCGGTGACCATCGCGTTCAACCCGGGTTACCTCGTCGACGGGCTCGGCGCGCTGAACGCGAACCGGGCGGAACTGACGTTCACCACCCCGAACCGGCCGGCGCTGATCAAGCCCGCCGACGAGGAGGGCAACGTCGTCCCCGGCTACCTGTACCTCCTGATGCCGGTTCGCCTCCCAGGCTGACCGGCCGCCACTTCTGTTCGCACCAAAGGGGATCTTCATGGCTCAGCTGGGACTCATCGGCCTCGGCAAAATGGGGTTCAACATGCGTGAGCGGCTGCGCGCGGCCGGTCACGAGGTGATCGGTTACGACCGCAACCCCGACGTCACCGACTCCACCTCACTCGAGGACATGGTGTCCAAACTGGACGGTCCCCGGATCGTCTGGATCATGGTGCCCGCCGGCGAACCCACCCGGCAGACCGTCGCGGAGCTCGGCAACCTGCTGTCCGAGGGCGACCTCGTGATCGACGGCGGCAACTCGAAGTACACCGATGACCGGATCAACGCGGACCTGCTCGCGACGAAGAAGATCGGCTACCTCGACTGCGGGGTTTCCGGTGGCGTGTGGGGCAAGGACAACGGCTACGGCCTGATGGTCGGCGGCGCGGCTTCGGACGTCGAGAAGGCCATGCCGATCTTCGACGCGCTTCGCCCCGAAGGCCCGCGTGACGAGGGCTTCTCGCACGCCGGCGCCGTCGGCTCCGGTCACTACGCGAAGATGATCCACAACGGCATCGAGTACGGCATGATGCAGGCCTTCGCCGAAGGCTTCGAGCTGCTCGAAGCCGCGAAGGTCGTCGAGAACGTGCCCGCGGTGATCAAGGGCTGGCAGCGGGGGACCGTCGTCCGCTCGTGGCTGCTCGACCTGCTCGTCCGCGCGCTCGACGAGGACCCGGAGCTGGACGACCTCGAGGGCTACGTCGAGGATTCCGGCGAAGGCCGGTGGACGCTCGAAGAGGCGATCAACAACGCGGTCCCGGCGCCGGTCATCTCGGCCGCGCTGTTCGCGCGGTTCGCTTCGCGCCAGGAGGACTCCGCCGCGATGCGGGCCGTCGCCGCGCTGCGCAACCAGTTCGGCGGGCACGCCGTCAAGAAAGCCGGCGACTAGGCAGGACGGTTGTACCTCAGACATCTCCAGGTCACCGATTTCCGGTCCTGGCCACAAGCCGATCTCGCGCTCGAACCCGGCCCGACCGTCCTCGTCGGACAGAACGGCCGCGGCAAGACGAACCTCCTCGAGGCGATCGGTTACATCGCGACCCTGGGCTCGCACCGCGTCGCGACCGACGCGCCGTTGGTGCGGCACGGGTGCGAACGCGCCCTGATCAGGGTCGCGGTGGTCAACGAGGACCGCGAGCTGACGGTCGAGCTGGAGATCACGCCCGGCAAGGCGAACCGCGCGCGGGTCAACCGCGGCGCGGTCGGCAAGCCCCGCGACGTGCTCGGGATCCTGCGCACGGTGCTGTTCTCGCCGGAGGACCTGGCGCTCGTGCGCGGGGATCCCGGGGAGCGCCGCCGCTTCATGGACGAGCTCCTCGTGCTGCGCGCTCCCCGGTACGCCGGGGTCCGCGCCGACTACGAGAAGGTGCTGAAGCAGCGGAACGCCCTGCTCAAGACGGCGGGTAAGCGCCGTACGGGACGCGAAGACCCGTACGCGTTGTCGACGCTCGACGTCTGGGACGACCATCTGGCGGTGGCGGGCGCCGCGTTGCTGGCCGCCCGGCTCAACCTGATCGCGGATCTCGCGCCGTACGCGGCCGCCGCGTACATGGGGGTCGCGCCCGACTCGAGACCGGCGAAGATCGCGTACAAGTCGAGCCTCGGCGAAGCGATGCCGGCGGGGTACGGCGATCCGGACGGTACTCGCGCCGACCAGGCGGTGCTCAAAGACGTGCTGGTCGAGGCGTTGAAACGGTCCCGAAACCTGGAGCTGGAGCGCGGGGTGAGCATGGTCGGCCCGCACCGGGACGAGCTCGATCTCATCCTCGGCGAAGCGCCGGCGAAGGGCTACGCGAGCCATGGGGAGTCCTGGTCGTTCGCCCTCGCGCTGCGTCTGGGAAGCTACGAGCTCCTGCGTGGCGAGGCCGGGGAACCGGTGCTTCTGCTGGATGATGTGTTCGCCGAGCTGGACCGGCGTCGCCGGGCCCGGTTGGCGGAGGTGGCGGCAGGCGCCGAACAGGTGCTGGTGACCGCCGCCGTGGACGAGGACGTGCCCGCCGAACTGGCCGGACACCGGTTCCTCGTGGCGGATGGTGAGATCAACCGAGGGTGACCGGCGTGCAGCGGACACCCCGGGTGATCGGCGCCACAGCAGTTGCCCACCGATCTGGGGACAAACCTGTGGACAGTGTGGATAACACCGTGAACGCGTTATCGCCCCGCGTGACCAAGGGGCCTGATAAGCGGCTTGACACCCCCCGCCCGGGCGGTAACCCGGGTGAGGGAACTTTGTTCGACACGCAGCGTGAACGGACCGCGGTATCGAACGGTGCAACCGATACCGAAAGCAAGGAACCGGCTACTGGTCGTGACCTCGCTCGTGCCGCTTTGGACGCCGCGAAGGCCAAAGCCAAGGCCCGCGGAGTTGAACCGGGTGTGCGCCGCGGCCGTATCACCGGAGGGGGAGCCGGTTCGGCGGGGCAGAGCCCGCGACGTCGTCGCTGGTCAGGGCCGGGTGCCGACGCACGCGACCCGCAGCCGCTCGGCAGGCTCGCCTCCAGGATCGCGGTCGACCGCGGCTGGAACACGCGGCTGGCCAACGGTCAGGTCTTCGACAGCTGGGCACGGCTTGTGGGTGAAGAGGTCGCCGAACACGCCCAGCCGGTGGCGCTGAAGGACGGCGAGCTGACCGTCCGCGCGAGTTCGACGGCGTGGGCGACGCAGCTTCGCCTGCTTCAGGGGCAGCTGCTGGCGAAGATCGCGAAGGGCGTCGGCCACGGCGTGGTGAAGAAGATGCGGATCCAGGGGCCGACGGCGCCGAGCTGGCGGAAGGGGCCGCGGCACGTGCCGGGACGCGGCCCGCGTGACACGTACGGCTGATCCGAGTTGCGCTTCGCCGGGACTGTGCCACCAGCGCCCCGAGAACGCGCCCAGAGCGCTTCGCGAACGTCAAGACTCTTCTTTGAACGAATTAGCGCGCCTGTGAGCAAATCAGGGGTGTCCTTGCCGCATGCCAGCGGGCACGGCCAAGTACACTGGAGATGAGCGAGCGTCCGCTCGGGCGAGACGAGGAGAATCAACACCTGTGACCGAGAACAAGAGCGAGTACAACGCGTCGTCGATCACGGTGCTCGAAGGCCTCGAAGCCGTCCGTAAGCGTCCCGGTATGTACATCGGTTCCACCGGCGAACGCGGCCTCCACCACCTCGTCCAAGAGGTGGTCGACAACTCCGTCGACGAGGCGATGGCCGGCCACGCGACCAAGGTCGAGGTTACCCTGCTCGCCGACGGCGGGGTGCGGGTCGTCGACGACGGCCGCGGTATCCCGGTCGACATGCACCCCAAGGAGATGAAGCCGACCCTCGAGGTCGTGCTCACCGTGCTCCACGCCGGCGGCAAGTTCGACAGCGACTCCTACGCGGTCTCCGGTGGTCTGCACGGCGTCGGCGTCTCCGTGGTGAACGCGCTGTCGAAGAAGCTGCTCGCCGAGGTCAAGTACGGCGGCCGCAGCTGGCGCCAGGAGTACACGAACCAGCTTCCCGGCGAGCTGCAGGATCTCGGCCCGGCCGACGAGACCGGAACGACGATCACGTTCTGGGCCGACGGCGACATCTTCGAGACCACGACGTACAACTTCGAGACGATCTCCCGGCGTCTTCAGGAGATGGCCTTCCTCAACAAGGGCCTGACCCTTTCGCTGCGCGACGAGCGCGTCGCCGACGAAGAGACCGAAGAGGACGCATCCGGCCAGGCGGCGCGGGTCAAGGAGAAGACCTACTGCTACCCGGGCGGTCTCGAAGACTTCGTCAAGCACATCAACGGCAGCAAGGACCCGATCCACGCGTCCGTGATCTCCTTCGAGGCCAAGGGCACCGGCCTCGAGGTCGAGGTCGCCATGCAGTGGAACAACGGCTTCACGCCGTCGGTGTACACCTTCGCCAACACGATCAACACGCACGAGGGCGGCACGCACGAAGAGGGCTTCCGCGCCGCGCTCACCCGCGTCGTCAACGCGTACGCGCGCGAGAAGAAGCTGCTCAAGGAGAAGGACGCCAACCTCTCCGGTGACGACGTGCGCGAGGGGCTCGCCGCGATCGTCTCGATCAAGCTGTCCGAGCCGCAGTTCGAGGGCCAGACCAAGACCAAGCTGGGCAACAGCGAGGCCAAGACGTTCGTGCAGCAGACGTCGAACGAATGGCTGGCCGACTGGTTCGAGCGCAACCCCACCGAGGCGAAGACGATCATCAACAAGTCGATCTCCTCGGCGCAGGCGCGGATGGCCGCCCGCAAGGCGCGCGACCTGGTCCGCCGCAAGGGCGCGCTGGAGATCGGCGGTCTGCCCGGCAAGCTCAAGGACTGCCGCTCGACCAACCCGTCGGAATGCGAGCTCTACATCGTCGAGGGTGACTCGGCGGGCGGTTCGGCCAAGGAAGGCCGCGACTCGATGTACCAGGCGATCCTGCCGATCCGAGGCAAGATCATCAACGTCGAGAAGGCCCGTATCGACCGCGTCCTCAAGAACAACGAGGTCCAGTCGCTGATCACCGCGCTCGGCACCGGTATCCACGAAGAGTTCGACATCGAGAAGCTGCGCTACCACAAGATCGTGCTGATGGCCGACGCCGACGTGGACGGCCAGCACATCACCACGCTGCTGCTCACCTTCCTGTTCCGGTTCATGCCCCCGCTGATCGAGCACGGGCACGTGTTCCTCTCGCGCCCGCCGCTGTACAAGATCAAGTGGCCGCGCCAGGAGCCGGAGTACGCCTACTCCGACCGGGAACGCGACGCCGTCATCCAGGCGGGTGTCGAGGCCGGCCGGAAGCTGCCGAAGGACGACGCGATCCAGCGCTACAAGGGTCTCGGCGAGATGAACGCCGAAGAGCTGTGGGAGACCACGATGGACCCGGCGAACCGGCTGCTCGGCCAGGTCACCCTGGACGACGCCGCGCAGGCCGACGACCTGTTCTCCGTCCTGATGGGCGAGGACGTCGAAGCGCGCCGTTCCTTCATCACGCGTAACGCCAAGGACGTGCGTTTCCTGGACGTTTAGACGTCCCCGTTCTTTGTCCCCTTAGGACTGCTCCCACGAGAAGGACCTCATGACGGAAACCTTGCCGCCCGCTCCGGACCACGACCGGATCGAACCGGTCGACATCCAGCAGGAGATGCAGCGCTCCTACATCGACTACGCAATGAGCGTCATCGTGTCGCGGGCGCTGCCGGACGTGCGGGACGGCCTCAAGCCGGTGCACCGCCGCGTGCTGTACTCGATGTTCGACTCCGGCTTCCGCCCCGACCGCGGGTACAACAAGTGCTCCCGCGTCGTCGGCGACGTGATGGGCAACTACCACCCGCACGGTGACTCCGCGATCTACGACGCGCTGGTGCGGCTCGCCCAGCCGTGGGCGCTGCGGTACCCGCTGATCGACGGCCAGGGCAACTTCGGCTCGCCGGGTAACGACCCCGCCGCCGCCATGCGGTACACCGAGTCCCGGCTGGCGCATCTCGCGATGCACATGCTGCAGGACATCGAAGAAGACACCGTCGACTTCTCCGACAACTACGACGGCCGCACCCAGGAGCCCGACGTCCTGCCGTCGCGGTTCCCGAACCTGCTGGTCAACGGTGGTTCCGGGATCGCGGTCGGGATGGCGACCAACATCCCGCCGCACAACCTGCGCGAGGTCGCCGACGGCGTCAAATGGGCGCTGGAGAACTTCGAGGCCAGCGACGACGAGCTGCTCGCCGCGCTGCTGGTCCGGATCAAGGGCCCGGACTTCCCGACCAGGGCGATGATCCTCGGCAACTCCGGGATCGAGGACGCGTACCGCACCGGCCGCGGTTCCGTGCGCATGCGCGCGGTCGTCGAGGTCGAAGAGGACGCCAAGGGCCGCACGATCCTGGTCGTCTCCGAGCTGCCGTACCAGGTCAACCCGGACAACCTGGTGGAGAACATCGCGAACCTGGTCCGCGACGGCAAGCTCACCGGCATCTCCGACATCGCCGACGAGTCCAACAGCCGCAGCGGGATGCGGATCGTCGTCACGATCAAACGTGACGCGGTCGCGAAGGTCGTGCTGAACAACCTGTTCAAGCACACCCAGCTGCAGCAGAACTTCGGTGTCAACATGCTGGCCCTTGTCGACGGCGTGCCCCGCACGCTGCGGCTGGACCAGATGATCCGGCACTACGTGAAGCACCAGATCGACGTCATCGTCCGCCGGACCCGGTTCCGGTTGCGGAAGGCCGAGGAACGCGCCCACATCCTGCGCGGTCTGGTCAAGGCGCTGGACATGCTCGACGAGGTCATCGCCCTCATCCGGCGCTCGCCGTCGGCCGAAGAGGCCCGGCCCGCGCTGATGAGCCTGCTGGACGTCGACGAGATCCAGGCGACCGCGATCCTCGACATGCAGCTCCGCCGCCTCGCGGCACTGGAGCGGCAGCGGATCATCGACACCCTGGCCGAGATCGAACTCGAGATCGCCGACCTCAAGGACATCCTCGAGAAGCCCGAGCGGCAGCGCGCGATCATCGCCGAGGAACTGCAGGAGATCGTCGACAAGTACGGCGACGACCGGCGCACCAAGATCATCCCGTTCGACGGCGAGGTTTCGGTCGAAGACCTCATCGCGGTCGAGGACGTCGTCGTCACGATCACCCGCACGGGTTACGCCAAGCGGACGAAAACCGATCTGTACCGCTCGCAGAAACGCGGCGGCAAGGGCGTCCAGGGCGCGACCCTCAAACAGGACGACATCGTCCAGCACTTCTTCGTCTGCTCGACGCACGACTGGATCCTGTTCTTCACGAACAAGGGCCGCGTGTACCGGGCCAAGGCGTACGACCTGCCCGAGGCCAACCGCAACGCGCGCGGCCAGCACGTCGCGAACCTGCTCGCGTTCCAGCCCGACGAGCAGATCGCGCAGGTCATCGAGATCCCGAACTACGAGGTCGCCCCGTACCTCGTGCTCGCGACCCGCCGCGGCCTGGTGAAGAAGACCAAGCTCACGGACTTCGACTCCAACCGCGCAGGCGGCCTCATCGCCGTCAACCTGCGCGAAGGCGACGAACTGGTCGGCGCGGTCCTCGCGGCCGCGGAGGACGACCTGCTCCTCGTGTCCGCGGAAGGCCAGTCGATCCGTTTCCACGCCACCGACGAAGCCCTGCGTCCCATGGGCCGCGCGACGTCCGGTGTGCTGGGCATGCGGTTCAACGACGGCGACGAACTGCTCGGCATCAACGTCGTCCAGCCGGACCGGTTCCTCCTCGTCGCCACCGCCGGCGGCTACGCCAAGCGCACGCCGACCGACGACTACCCGGTGCAGGGTCGCGGCGGCAAGGGCGTGCTCACCATTCAGTACGACCAGAAACGTGGCAGGCTGGTGGGCGCGGTCATCGTCGACGCCGAAGACGAGCTGTACGCGATCACCTCCAGCGGCGGGGTGATCCGGACTTCGGCCGGGCAGGTGCGCAAGGCAGGCAGGCAGACGAAGGGAGTGCGGCTGATGAATCTCGACGAAGGAACCACTCTTCTCGCGGTCGCACGCAACGCGGACGAGCCCTCAGACGTCGCCACTGCAGGTAGTACTGAAGGAGAAGAAACCCCGGCGTCGGAGCAGGAGTAGACGACGCCCCACGTACTGGGTAAGGACTGACACCTCGTGACACCATCCGAGAAGCCCGAAGCAGGCGGCGCGCAGGCGGGTTCGTCGAGCCCGCCCTGGCAGCGCGACAGCGGCGCCGGGGAGCCCGAAGGCTCCAGCGAGCAGACGGTCTCGGTGTCTTCGGTCGCCACCGAAGACGTGGCCCACTCGGACCCGAAGCGGGACGCGACGACCGTGACCGACTATCACGGGGTCAGCGGCACTGCCGCGAAGAGGCTTTTCGGCGACAGCGGAGAGGGCGACCCCGCCCCCTCCGCCATCCCGTCGGCCTCCCGCACCCGAGCCGCGCCCACCGCCCTCCGCCGCCCCGGCCGCGGACCGCGTCGCGCCAGCCTGCAGATCAAACGCTTCGACCCCTGGTCGGTGCTGAAACTGTCCCTCGTCCTCGGCGTCGCGCTGTTCTTCGTGTGGCTCGTCGCCGTCGGCGTCCTGTACACCGTCCTCGACGGCATGGGTGTCTGGGACAAACTCAACGGGACCTACTCGTCGCTCGTCGGCGGCGAAGGGGCCGACGCGCCGGCCGACCCGTTGATCAGCGCCGGCCGTGTCTTCGGGATCGCGGCCATCCTCGGCGCCATCAACATCGTGCTGATCTCGGCGCTGGCCACCGTCAGCGCCTTCATCTACAACGTCTCCGCCGACCTCGCCGGAGGCCTGGAAGTGACCCTTTCCGAACGAGAGTGACCCGGTTGCAGGGCGCCGAAAGGCGTCCTGTAATCTTCTCCTCGTTCGGGCCCATAGCTCAGGCGGTTAGAGCGCTTCGCTGATAACGAAGAGGTCCCAGGTTCAAGTCCTGGTGGGCCCACTCCGAAAGCCGGTTCGCGATTCTCGCGGGTCGGCTTTTTCGCTACCCGGCTATTTCTCGTTCGGCCAGGAACCCGAAGAGCAGCTTGGAGACGCGTACCTCCTGCTCGGGTGTGATGTCCCAGCCGGCCTAGCCTTCCGGCAGCGCGAGGTGACGTACCTGCCCGGTCCGGCCGTGGTTGCAATCCTTCCCACGACGTGCGACCAGCCAGTCTCGCCGCCCGTCGAGCCCAGGGCCACCGTGCTGGTCGTAGCCGTCAGAAACGACTCCAGGTCGGAGAGGGATCCGATGCCGAACGTCAGTAGGCGTTCGGCGAGGAAGGCGAAGTACTCGCGCTCGCTCTCGGTCTTCGGGTCTCGCATGAGTACGTCCTGCCCTCGACGTGGCCGAGGTCATGCGGCGAAAGGAAGATCTTCGGTTCCACGTGGAACGTAGGTGCTGGAGGTTCGGGGATCCGGGTGCAGTAGCATCGGTGGGTAAGCGGAGCAACTCGGCGGAAAGAGGGGGCTTCTGATGAAGAAGCTGTTGGCACTCGCGGTCATCGCGGGCGGCGTGCTGTTCGTGATCAAGCGCAACAAGGCCGCCAAGGCCGAGGCCGACCTCTGGCGCGAAGCCACCGCCCCCACCGAGCGTCCCCTGGGGTCCGCTTCCACGAACGGAAGCGCTCCGGCCAAGGCCGCGGACGCGTCCCGCAACAACTGATTTCGGCGCGGGCGGTTATCATGATCGCCTGCGACCCGGGGCTGTAGCTCAATTGGTAGAGCACCGCCTTTGCAAGGCGGGGGTCAGGGGTTCGATTCCCCTCAGCTCCACTCTGGTCCACGAAGCCACCCGCGCCGCGGGTGGCTTTTTCGTTTCCGCGCCATGACTTCCTGTCAAAATGCGCGCATGGGTGTTCTCTTCGACTACTTCACCGCGCCGGACAACGAAACCGCGGCCACCACGATCGACCTCGTCGGCGGTCCGGCCGAGGCGTCCTTGCCGACCGTCCAACTCAAAGGTGTGGATCCGTTCGTGCAGCTGGGCACGCTGGAGTCCCTGCTCACCGGGGTCGACTACGAAACCGTCATCGGCCGCGCCATCGAACCTGTCGCCATGGCCGACGGCGGCACCCGTCTGGTCGTCGCGCTGACCGAAGAGCTGTCCGCCGCGTTGTCCGACGCCGATGAGGCGCGCATGCGCGAGGTCGCCGAGCCCTGGTCCCGAACCGACGAGTTCGGTGGCCAGGCCGATCCTGCCGAGCTGGCCGACCTGCTGACCGGCCTCGCGGAACTCGCCCGCACCGCCAAGACCCGGGGCGATCACCTCTACTGCTGGGTCTGCGTCTGAGCGGTGACGTTCGTCACCGTATGTGCCTGACAAAGTCTCGCTCCCGGCCAAGTCAACGCTGCTTACATGGAGGTGGAATCCGGACAGCGAGGTGAACATGGTCAGTTTCGAAACCGACCTCGACGATCTCAGGTTGTCGAGCAAGGAACTGCAGAATGCCGCGGACATAGTCAGTACCGCCCACAGTGGTGTGCGAGGGCAGGACGTGCCCGCTCCCGACCCGGTCACGGGAAGCCTTCTCCCCGACCTTTTCGCGCCGAGCACGGCTTTCGGGAAAACCCTGGGCATGCGCGGGGTTTCGGCGGCCTACGAGGAACACCGTCAGGCCGTCGAAAAGATGCTCGCGAAGCTGCACCGCAGCACGCAGGACGCCTCCCAGGCGCTGGCGAGGGTCGCCGAACTTTACGAAGCCGTGGACGAGGACAACAAGCAGCGAATGAACCGCGCGGCATACGGGAACCAGGGGTAGCGGGCGTGGACGGGTACTTCAACGCGCTGGACGCGGAGACCACCGCCGAAGGCGGCGATTACAGCGAACTCCTCGAGGGGATCTCCCACGATCTCACCTCGGGTGCCGAAAAGGCCTTCGCGGCGGTGGATCTCCTTTTCCAAAACTGGATGCTCGGCAGCGACGTGGACATGAGCGGCGGTCGCAAGGAACAGGTCCGCGACTTCTTCCTCGAGTTCTCCGACGCGCTGCTCGTCGGCGAGAACAGCCTGCAGACCATGATCGAGGCCTACGAAGGTCTCTGGAACGCTTTCCAGGACACGAAAGCGCCGCTCGACCGGTCTTTGGTCCTGCTTCTCAAGTGGCGTGGTGAAGGCGCCGAGACCGCCAAGAGCTACATCCAGGGTCTCGTGAACACCTATGCCCGTGTCGGCACCAAACTCACCGTGCTGGAAGCCGACATCGTGGCCGCCCGGGACGCCATCGCGACCGCGCGGGCCGACCTGAGCACTCTCGCCGCTTCCTTCATGACCGCCGCGGAAAAATACCGGGACGACAAGGAACGGCAGGACGAATCCGCCTTGCAGAAGGCGCTGGCCGCGACTTTCGCCGCCGCTGTCACCGCTCTGCTCGTGGCCGCCGCGCCGCCGGCGGGTCTCACCGCGGCGACGTTCTTCACCACCGCGAACGGAGTGCAGGTCGCCGGCGCCGCGGCCGGTGCCGGGCTCGCCACGGCGGCCACCGTGCAGGCCGACATCGTCGGGGACAGCCCCGAAATGATCTACAACAGCTTCCACGACGGTGTGGTCAACCTCAGGGAAAGCATGTTCCGCGCGGCGGAGTCGCTGATCTCGAAGATCAACACGGAGATCAACAACCTGCCGATCATTCCCGAACCGCCGGACGTCAGCCCCGGTGAGACCTTCGATCCCGGCAACTTCGAAACGGAGAACACCGACAAGGGAACGGAAAAGCGGGTCCGGGACAAGAACGTCGACATCTCGAACGACGGCAAGTTCCAGGAACCGCCGCGGGAGCTGTCACCCCTCAAGGAGTGAGCGTGGCCGACAAACCGGCACCCAAGAAACCGGGTAACGACCGGCAAGCGATGCTCGAGGCGCTGGCCACCCTGTCGGTGGACGCGTCTTCACCGGACGGTGCCGTTTCCGTTTCGGTCAACACCGACGGGGTGATGACGCGGCTCAGGGTGAGTGACGCCGTGTCGCGGATGACGCCCGCCGAGATCGCGGACACCGTCATGCGGACGTATCAGGAAGCGCAGCAGGGATCCGCGAAACGCAGTGCGGAACTGATGGCGCCGATCGGCAACGCCGGCTACATCACCGACCGGCTCCGCTGGCGGCTCGGGTTCAATCCTTCGCTCCAGGAGGCCGGGGAGACCGTCACGCCGCCGGTGCCGCGCCGGACCACCGCGGGCGCCGAGAACGTGGTGCTCAAGGACCGTTCGGATGAACCGGCCGGGCCCGCCGAGGACGAGGTGCCCGAACCGGTCGAATCCGACGATCAGTACTACGAGCAAGGCCTGCGATACCGGCCTTCCTGGTAGTACGGCTTGCCCTCAAGCGCGCTTCAGCGTGCACGCTGTCCGGCGGCGGAGATCATCCGCCGCCGGACTGGAGGGTGACGGTATGAAACGTGAAGGCGTCGTGCTCGCGCTGGCGTGCGCCGGATCCTTTGTGGTCATTCTCGACGCGACGATCGTTTCCGTCGCCTTGCCCGCGATCCGGTTCGGTCTGGGTTTCTCCGCCGATGCTCTGACGTGGGTGGTGAACGCGTACACGCTCGCCTTCGCCTGTTTCCTGTTGCTGGGCGGCAGGTTGTGCGACGAATTCGGGGTCCGGCGGATCTTCGTGCTCGGGATGAGCCTGTTCACCGTCGCGCGGCTCGCCGCCGGGCTGGCCGGTTCACCGGAACGCTGCTCGTGGCCCGCACGGTGCAAGGGTTCGGCGCCGCGCTGCTGATGCCGGTGACGTTGTCCTTGCTGACCACGACGTTCACCGAACCCGCCCGTCGCGCGCGGGCCTTGGGCACCTGGAGCGCGGTGGGCGCGGCCGGGGCCGCGGCCGGACCGGTGATCGGCGGCCTGCTGACGCAGTGGGCGGGCTGGCGCTGGGTGTTCTTCGTCAGCGTCCCGATCGGTGTGGTGGCCGTTCTCGTCGCCGGGGCGGTGCTGCCGTTCCGGGACCGACGCCGTCCTCGCGGCAGGCTGGACGTCCTCGGCGCGGTGTTGTCGGCGGCGGGACTCGTCGGCGTGGTCTACGCGGTGATGCGTTCTCCGGCGGACGGCTGGGGAAGCGGATCCGTGCTGCTCCCGCTGTTCGGCGGGTTCGTCCTGCTCGGGGTGTTCCTGGTGCACCAGCACCGGTGGGCGGAGGAGCCGCTCATCGCGCTCGGGATCTTCCGGCTGCGTTCGGTCACCAGCGGGAATGTGGTGATCTTCTTGCTGGGATTGGGTTTCCTCGCGAGCCCGATCCTGCTTTCGCTGTACCTGCAGGATGTCCACGGGTACTCGCCGCTGCGGGCCGGGCTGGCCTACCTGCCGGTGGGAGCTGCGATGTTCGCCGGCGCGCGGACCGCGAGCGGGTTGTCGGTGCGGATCGGGCCCCGGCGTGCGGCGGCGTTGTACTGCGCGATCGGCGCGGCGGGCTTCGCCGGGGTCGCGGCGCTGGCCGGTGCGCACGCTTCGTACGTCGTGTCCGTACTGGTGCCGGGAATGGTCTTCGGATTCGGGACGGCCGCGGCCTTCACCCCGATCACCGTGGCCGCCACGAGCGGGGTGCCGGAACGCCAGAACGGCTTGGCCGCCGGTCTGCTGAACACGGTCCGGCAGACCAGCGGCGCGCTCGGTCTCGCCGCGTCGACCGCGCTCGCGGCGGCCGTGACCGCGAGTTCGCCGTCCGGCCTGCCGAAGGGGGAGGCGCTGGTGCACGGCTACACCGCCGCGTTCCTCGCCTCCGCCGCCTGCCTCGCGGCCGCCGCGGTGGTCGCGGCGGTGGCGATGCCGGGGCTCAGCCCGCCGCCGCGGTGGCGGGCAGGTCGACCCGTTCGCGGAACCAAGGGCAGTCCTCAAGATTCCCCTCGCGGCGGCAAGTGAGGAGCTCGACCAGGTAGGCGTGCGCGGTGTCGAGCCGCGCACGCTCCCGTTCGATCTCGGCGAGCCTGCCGGTCACCACC
This sequence comes from Amycolatopsis sp. NPDC057786, assembly GCF_042797905.1. Lineage (NCBI taxonomy): Bacteria > Bacillati > Actinomycetota > Actinomycetes > Pseudonocardiales > Pseudonocardiaceae > Amycolatopsis > Amycolatopsis sp. NPDC057786. Next base: position 234,249 of record NZ_JBHVKW010000002.1, on the reverse strand, counting down.
TCCCGCCAGCGGTGCTGTTCGGCGAGGAGTTCGGAGATCCTGGTCAGGCCGAGCCCGCCGATCCGCCGCCAGTGTTTGATCAACGCGATGCGATACAGCTGGTCGTCGTCGTAGTACCGCTGTCCCGAGCGGCGGAAGGCGGTGATCAGCCCGCGGCGTTCCCAGTAGTGGAGGGTCGAGATCGCCAGCCCGAAATGGTCGGCGGCCTCGCGAACCGGCGTCAAGGAATCCATGCGGCCAGTCTAGGTTAGGTTACCCTAACTTTCGAGCCAGCCAAGCGAAGGTCCACCGGTAGAAGGCCGGTGCGGCGAGGCTGGTGTTGATCGAGTGACCGCTGCCCCGCACGATCTCGTCGGCGCCGCAGTCGCCGCTTCCGCAGACCAGGGTGTCGTGTTCGCCGAGTACGTACGCCGTCGGGACCGTCGATGCCGATCGTGTCGCGGCGCCGGGGCCTACCGAGCGGAGTTCCGCCGACGCCAGCGTGTCCTTGAGGGCTTCTTCGACCGGAATGATCGCCGGGTCGTAGGTGCCGGGGTGGTGGAAGGTCTGTGCGCGGGTGCCGGGCCGTGTCGTGAAATAGCCGCGGGCCCAAGGCTTTCCGGCGAACTTCGGGTCCAGCTCGGCCGGATGGAACGGTGATTCCGTCGCCGCGGACCGGGCGCCGGGCCGGTCACGCGGGATACCGCTGACGATCACGGCGTCGACGCCGCCCCGTCCGGCGGCCCGTTCCGCGACGAGCCCGCCCATGGAATGTCCATTGAGGACGATCGTGCGGAACCGCGGGCGCAGCTGCCGGACGACCTGGTGCACGGCCTCGCCGCCGGCTTCGAAGTCGAGGGTCTCCGGATCCGGACGGCTGCTGCGGCCGTAGCCGAGCCGGTCGAGGTTGAGCGTCGCGTAGCCCGCGCGGGTCGCACTGTCCACATAGGAGTATCGACGCGGCTGGTACGGCCAGTCCCAGTAGGCGCGGTCGTAGGTCCCGCCGTGCAACAGGACCTGGACCGGAGTGCGCGGGGTGAGTCTTCCCCGGACGCAGAGTTCGCCCGCGATCGTCTGGCGTTCGCCGTTCACCTGGACCGCGAAGCGTTGTTCGGCGCAGCGCGCCGGTCGTTCCGAGGCGAGTGCGGTCGTGGTTCCGGACAGGGACAGGACCGCGGTGAGCAGAGCGGCTTTCGCGATGAATTTCATGGCGAAAGCGTCGCTCGCGGGCCGGGGTCGCGTCGTCGTGCCGGTGTGGGGATCGGCGGCTACGTCAGGCGCGCACCATCCCGCTTTGGTAGGCGAAGACCACCAGCTGGGCGCGGTCGCGGGCGTGGACCTTGGTCATCGCCCGGCTGACATGGGTCCGCACGGTCGCCGCGCTGATCACGAACTCCCGCGCGATCTCTTCGTTCGACATCCCTTGCGCGACGCGAACGACGACTTCGTGCTCTCGCTCGGTGAACGCCGAGCCGTCGGCGCGGGGCAGCGAAGGTGACGGCCGAGCGGTGAATTCCGCGATCAGGCGCCTGGTCACGCTCGGGGAGAGGAGCGCGTCCCCCGCCGCCACGACGCGGACCGCCTGGATCAGATCGGCGGGCCTCGTGTGTTTGAGCAGGAAGCCGCTCGCTCCGGCGCGCAGCGCGTCGAAGACGTATTCGTCGAGGTCGAACGTCGTCAGCATGAGGACGCGGACACCGGAAAGCCGTTCGTCCGCCATGATCCGCCGGGTGGCCTCCAGCCCGTCCGTCCCCGGCATCCGGACATCCATCAGCACCACGTCGGGCACGGTTTCCGAGACGACGGCGACCGCCGCCTCGCCGTCGTCCGCTTCACCCACCACGGTGATTCCGGCTTCCACCCGGAGCAGCGCCGCGAACCCGGACCGCACCAGCAGCTGATCGTCGGCGAGCACCACCCTGATCACGGCCATCGCGCGCTCACCCGGAACCTCCCGTCCTCACGACCCGCGGTCAGTGTGCCGCCGGTCGCCCTGGCGCGTTCACCCATTCCCCTGATCCCGGCGCCGGGGACGTCCGGACCAGGCCCACGGACCTCGTTGATTACGTCGAGCCGCAGGCCGTTCTCGTCGGCTCGCACCGTCACCGCGGCGTCCGACGCGCCGTGTTTCGCGGCGTTCGTGAGGGATTCCTGGACGATCCGGTACACCGCGCCGCCGACCGGCTGCCCGATCCCGGGGGCGTCGAGGTCCAGCGTGACAGCCAGGCCCGCCTGGTTCGCCGAGGCGACCAGCGCGGGAAGGTCCGCCACCTCGGGCGCGGGCCGGAGCGGGGCGGAGTCGTCGCGCAACAACCGCACCATCGCGTTCAGCTCGTCCAGGATCGTGCCGCTGACCGTGCGGACGACGCCGAGCGCTTCCTTCGCCACTTCCGGGTGATCGTCGATCACGTGCTCGGCCATCCCCGACTGGACGTTGATGACCGCCATCGCGTGGCCGACGCTGTCGTGCAGATCCTGTGCGATGCGCAGTCGCTCGCCCAGGACGCGATCGCGTTCCGCCTGTGCCGCGGCCGCCGCCCGCTCGCGCCGTCCTCGAAGCGCGTCGGCCGCGAAGACCGCTACGCCCGCCCAGCCGACGAAGACCAGATCGAGGACGCCCGCTCCTCCGGTGGCCAGGTTCGCGCCTACGACTATCACCGCCATACCGCCCGCGACGGCGTACGCGAGCCGCCGCGGACGAAGGGTTCCGAGCGCGAACAGCGGCACGAGACCGGCGAACAACACCGGACCGTCGGGATAGCCGAACCCCAGGTAGAGCAGCAGCGCAAACGCTTCCGTCCCGGCCGCGGCGACCGGGATCCGCCACGCTGCCGCGAGCGCGAGACAAGCGAGCGCGACGACGCCGAAGCCGAACGCGTCGGCCGGGCGTTCCCCCGGCCCGGGTTCGAGATTCGCCGTGCCGACGACGAGCAGCGCGCTCACCGCGAGCCACGCGGCGACGGCCCCACCCCTGATCAGCCACTTCACCCGCTCAGTCTGCCGAAACCGGCGGGCGCGCGCGTCCGCGTTCCGTGGAGCCCGTCTACGTCAGATGTGCAGCAGCCGCTCGTCGAGCGCCGCCAGATAGTCGCGGCCGAACTCGCCGTTCTCCAGGTCGCGCCACAGCACCGGCGGCAGATCCTGCGCCACCTCGGGCGAGCGCGACGCGGCGGCCAGCGCGATCGTCGCGACGGTGTCGACGTCGCCGGTGAGCGCGACGGCGGCGTGGAGCATTCGCGCGAGTCCTCCGCCGCCGGACAACACGGTCAGCGCGGCACGCACGCTCATCCACCCCTGCGGCCCGACTTTGCCCGACCACGGCAGCGCCCAGCCGCCGTGCCCGACGTCCTCCGGAAGGATCCCGTCGATCCACCTCGCGACCTCGGACAGCGGACCCACCCGATGGTGGCAGTAGTGCACGGCCAGCGCGGCGGCCTGCGCCGCGGCGATCCCGGCCGGGGTGTCGTGGGTGATCCTGGCCTGCAGTTTCGCGTGGTAGAGGACGTCGTCGACGGTCGGCAGGAGCCCGATCGGCCCGGCGCGCATGGCCGCGCCGCTCTTGTCGCTTTGCGGCTGAAGCCGCCGTAGCAGCTCTTCGCCGTCCTGGACCTCGCTGAGCAGCTGATGGAAACGCGGCGCGTAGCCGTCGTGCGGATCGCGGTGATACGCCCGCACGAACCGCTCGGCGAGCAGCAGCGGCGTCCATCGCCGTCCCGACACGAGCACCTCGGCGATGGCGATCGTCATCTGCGTGTCGTCGGTGTAGCGACCCGTCTGGGCACCGGGCTGCGCCACGTAACCGGTCAGCTTGTTGTGCTCGGCCACGAAGCTCGGGTACGCGTGCTCGAAGGAGCCTCCGTACGCGTCGCCGATGGCCAGTTCGACCAGCATCCCGTCATCGTGCCAGGCCGCGGGGTGCCGCCTACCGTGGAGCCATGGCGACCGACAAGCTGCGCGCGTGGTGGGCACATCGGCAGGGGCTCGACGGAACGCTGCGCGGATCCTCGGCGGCCGCCGTGCTGGAGCGGACCGGCTGGATGCGCTCGGTCGGCGGGTCGGCGCCCTACCTCGGGCTGTTCGCCAGAGCCCGCCTCGATCGCGAAACGGTCGACGCGGACGTCGCGCGGCTCGCCATCCACGAACTGCCTTCGGCGCGTGGCTGCACCTACGTCCTGCCGTCGGCGGATTTCGAACTCGGCCTGACCGTCGGCGCGGCGGCGCCTGCCGGCGAACTCGCGGCCGCGGAGAAGTACCTCGGTGTCACGCAGGCCGAGATCGAGCAGCTGTGCGTCACGGTCGCCGATCTGCTCGACAGCGAACCGCTCTCTCCGGCCGCGATCAAGGAAGCCGCCGGATCGGCTGTGCGCAACCTCGGGGAAGCAGGCCGCAAACGCGGCACCACCACGACGTTGCCACTCGCGCTCGGCCTGCTCCAGGCCCGCGGCGACATCCGCCGGGTGCCGGTCAACGGGCGGCTGGACCAGCAGCGCTACGGCTACGTCCGCTGGACGCCGTCCCCGCGCGGCGGACTGTCCGATATGGACACCGCGCGAACGGAACTCGCCCGGCGGTACTTCTCATGGGCGGCGCCGGCTTCGCTGAAGCATTTCCGCTGGTTCTCCGGATTCACCGCGGCCAGTGCGAAGAAGATCGCGGAACAGCTGGAACTCGTGTCGCTCGACGGCACCGATCTCTTGATGCCCAAGGAGATCGCCGACGAGTTCGCCGCGTTCACCGTGCCGTCCGAGCCGTCGTACGCGCTGCTCGCCGGGATCGACGGCATCCACCTTCTGCACCGCGAGCTGCCGCGGCTGCTCGCCGACGCCGACGTCGAACGTCCGGTGCCCGGAGGCCGCGCGGGGGAGACCCTGGGCGGGCAGGCGGATCCGCCGAGCCACGTCATCGTCGACCGCGGCCGCATCGCCGGCTTGTGGGAGTTCGACACGGAGACGGGCAAGATCGTCCACAAGTTCTTCGGCGACGAGGACGCCGCGCTGCGGGAGACGATCGCGCGGACCGAGGAGTTCGTCCGTGACCAGCTGGGCGACGCCCGGAGCTTCAGCTTGGATTCGCCGAAGAGCCGGGCGTCGCGAGTGGCCGATCTCAGGCTTTCGCCTCGTTGATCAGGATGTCGACCGCCTTGTCGTTGCGGGCGGTCTGCTCCGGGATGACCGAAGCGGGCGGGTAGAAGCCGTCGATCCCGCCGTCCTTCGGGTACATCTCGAAGGTGTAGCTGAGGATCTTGTGCTTGCCCCACAACCAGTCGTTGACGTCGCCGTCGGTGACGTACAGATCGCTGGACTGCTCCGGCGTGTAGCCGTTGGTGGCGGCCATCTGCTTGCCGACGTCGGCGAACCGCTTCGCTTCCTCCTCGCTCAGGCCCGTGTCGGTGTCTGCCTTCGTGTAGCCGTACGGCCAGAGCACCAGTTCCGAGAAGGTGTGGAAGTCGATGTGCGTCTTGATCTGCTGCGCGCCACCGACCACCCGGGAGTCCACGAAGTCCGCGACCGCCTTGGTCTCGGGCTCGGAGAACGCCGACGGGCCGTGGTAATCCTCGGCGGACGGGTTGTCGCTCGACCCGCCGCAGCAGTTCCACTTGTAGTCCCAGTTGCGGTTCGGGTCGGTGCCGATCGCGCTGCTGCCCGGCACGGGCTTCCGCGTCTTGCGCCAGCCCTGGTACTCGCCGCCGGTGATGTCGTACTCGGAACCGTCCGGGTTGACGTTCGGGATCACGTAGATCTCGTGCTCGTCGACCATCTTCTTGATGGCAGGGTCGCTCGCGTAGCCGCTGGTGAACCGCTGCACGATCCGCAGGCACATCTCGGTGGTGAGGTGTTCGCGCGCGTGCTGGTTGCAGGTGAACAGGACCTCGGGCTCGTTCTCGTCCGTGCCCGCGTTGTCGCTGATCTTCAGCAGGTTCAGGTCGCGACCCTCATGGGACTTGCCGACGCTGGACAGCGTCGCGATGTCGCCGTGGTCCTTCGCGGCCTTCTGCAGCTCAGCGGTCGTTTCGGCGTAGGTGTGGTACGCCTCGTCGCCCGGCGGGAAGTCGCCCGCGACCGCTGCGGTGCCCGCCTTGGCACTCCGCTGTTTCAGCATGCTGTCGAAGTCGCCGAGCTGCTTCAGGCCGAAGCCGTTGGCGCGCAGGGCCGCGGCCTGTCCCGGCGTGGCGACGACGGTCAGCGCGCCGCCCCGCGAGCCCGCGACGTCGACGCCGGTACGAGCGACCTCGGTGCGTTTGTCCGGCGTGGACGCGCCTTCCACCGAGTACAGCCCTCTCGCCGGGTCGCCGGTCTGGGCGCTCGCGACGGGCGTCGTGACGGCCAGCAGGGCGAGCCCTGTGGCGGCCAGGGCGCCCCCGATGCGACGGCGTGTGGACATTTCGCCTCCGAACGATCTGGGGACAAGGTGCCGTTCACCGTCGCCGAGGTGAATCATCCACGACAACCCGACGATCGTCGTTCCCAGTTACCGTTTACGGCCAGAGGCGTTCTTTGTGCCAGCTTCCATGCTCGCGCCGGTAGCGGAGCCGCTTGTGCCGCCGGTCGTGGCTCGCCTGCCAGAACTCCACTTCGGACGGCGTCACCAGGTAGCGGGTCCAGGTTTCCGGTGCCACACCGGGATTCTCCTCGACCCACCGCTCCGCTTCCGCGGCCGCGCGGTCGAGGTCGGCCGGATCCTCCAGTACCTGTGACTGCCTGCCGATGAACGCCTCCACCCTGGACGCCGGCGGCCGGGCGGTGAAGTCGGCGGCGGACACCTCGGCGTCGGCGGGCGAGACCGGGCCGCGCAGGCGCACCTGACGGCCACGTCCCGGCCAGAAGAAGGTCAGCGCGGCGAACGGATTCTTCGCCAGCTGAACACCTTTCGGGCTTTCGGAGCTCGTCGCGACCGCCCAGGTGTCCCCGTCGACGTCTTTGAGGATCACCACCCGCGCGTCCGGTACGCCCTCGGCGTCCACTGTGGACAGAGTGACGGCGTGCGGCGCCAGTACGTGCTCACCCGCTTCTTCGAGCCATTCCAGGAAAAGCTCGCGCGGGGTCGCGGGTGCGGCCTCGATGTCGAACTCCGGAAGCTCTTCGGGAAACGACGGCCAGCCGCGCAACGTGCGGTTCATCAGTACCCCGGCGGGCGCTGCGGCGGATAACCGGGCGCGGGCGGGGGATAGTGCGGCGGATGCTGACCCGGCGGCGGACCCTGCGCGGGCGGCGGACCGACCGGGTACTGCGGCGGCGGTGGCTGCTGCGGCTGCCAGCCGGGAGGTGGCTGCTGACCCGGCGGCGGCCCCGGCGGTCCCGGCGGCATGGGGGGCTGCTGGCCCTGCGACTGCGCCCACTGCACCTGCTGATAGACCTCGGCCGGCTGCGGGAAACAGAACGTCAGCTTCGCGTTGACCGAACCCTGTACCGCCGCGCCCCACAGCTTCCCGCCGACGAACGCGTACATCTGCGCCGCCGAAACGTCGACGGCCACCATGCGCGTCTCGCCGCCGAACTGGTTGCCGGACTTCGCCGACGCGGCCTGCGCGGCGTCCGGGTACACGCGGTCGCCGATCAGCCCGGCGATGACCACCGAAGCGGCCGTCCAGCCGACCGTGCCCATCACGTTCGCGCGCGCGTGCTGCGTCGCCAGCCTGGTGAAGTCGTACAACGCGGGCGCGGTGACCTCCGGGATCGCCGCGGCGACCACGCAGTAGTTCATCGTCGACATCATCACGGACTCGGTGAACAGCCCCACGACGGCCGCGCTCGGCCCGATCTGGACGGTGTTCAGCCTGCCCCCGCTGCGCTGGATACGTTCCGCCACCGCACCCAGGTACTGCTCCTTGCTGAGCACTGACCCTCCCGAAGACTCCTCGCGCAGCGCCATCGTCGCACGAAAACGGCGATCTGCTTCACTGGACGCCACTATGCGACGTCTTCTGATCTTGCCGCTCGTCGTGCCGCTGCTGGCGGCCTGCGGGCCGACGGAACAGCCGCCGCCCGCGGCGAGTTCGCCCGCGCCGTCGAAGACCGCGGCGCCCAGCATCCCGCCCGCCCCGGAACCCACCGGCAAAGGCCCGTGCCCGTACCTCGGCACCGACTTCGTCTCGGACGCCAACGGGCAGAAGGTCTCCAAGGTCAAGACCTCGGCCGATCAGCCGCATCCGACGTGTTTCTTCTATGCGCTGAGCGGGAAACTGCAGCTCACCGTGCGTGTGTACGTCGGGGAACCCGCAGTGGCCAAGGCGCTGGTGGACCAGGCCGCGCCCATCGACACCTCGAACCCGGCCGACGAACCGGCGGGCTGGAAGGGCGGCTACCAGCCTTCCGGCGAAGGCGCCGTTTACGCGGTCGCGAAGGGCGGGAACGCGGTTGTCGTGACCACCAACCAGAAGCAGAGCATCAAAGCACGTACGGTGGCGAAGGAGGCTATCGGTGAGCTGAAGCTCTAGGTAGTGGTATCCACACGTCAGAGTGAAGTTGATCTTGTACTACCCTGTGCCGCACGCGCGAGGTTTCGCGGGACCAGCGCGGGCGCCAGATCCGGCGGAGGCCGCCTTGCGGTGTGGCTCGGCGGCACAAAAGATCATTTTCTCCCCATAAGACAAAAGGACAGGTTTCGTGGCTGACACCCTCAAGGAAATCTTGCTCGACTCCAGCCGTCGCCCGGCGGTCGTGAGCGACTTCGAAGGCCTCGTCGACGCCGAGGTCTCGGACAAGGGCGGCGTTTCGGGTGCCGTCGTGAAGACCGGCTTCGCCGCCGTCAAGAAGATCAAGCCGGGCATCATCCCCGCCGCCGTCGACACCCTGCTCGACGACTTCACCGTGGCCCTCGAGCCGTTCTACGGCGACTACAAGGCCAAGGGCGGCAACGACTTCGGTGCCTACCTGGTCGGCCGCAGCGACGAGGCCTCGGACGCGCTCCTGTCGGTCACCGACGCGCGCGCCGAGAAGAGCAGCCGCGACAGCATCAAGAAGGTCTACTCGAAGCTGCGCCCGAACGGCAAGAAGAACGTCGAGGAGGCCCTTCCCCGCCTCGGCCAGCTGATCGACAAGCACGCCGCGAACGCGTGACCCGTTCAGCCACGCGCTGAGCCGAACACCCGAAGGGGCGCCGTCCGCTCTCGACATCACGTCGGGAGTGGCGGCGCCCCTTCGTAGTTCTTACAGCTTGTCAAAGCTCGCGCTCCACGGATATCTTACAACGTGTAAGAGATAACTCGCGCGGCTTGGGGAGCACGATGACGCCCTTTCACGGCACCGATCCGAAGAAGTTCATCGCGGACTTCCACGAGTCCTTTCACGACGAACTGGTGAACAGCGACGAAGACGCGGGCGTGATCGTCGACCGCTATCACACGCCGGACATCGTGCAGATCGCCGACGGGCACCGGATGGACCGGGACAAGCTCATCGCGCACACCCGTCCGGTCCGCAAGAACCGGCCCACGGCGCGGATGGAAGTGCACGACGCGGTGGCGGACGGGAACCGGATCGCCGCGCGGAGCACTCTCCACGTGACGAATCGCAAGAGGGACCTCAAGCTGGATGTGTACTTCTTCGGGGAGTTCACTCCCGAGGGCCGGATGCGCCGCGGCCACACGCTCACCCGGACGGTGCCGGCGGCATGAGCGCGAGCACCTACACCGTGAGCGGAATGGCCTGCGGGCACTGCGCGGGCTTCGTCACCGAGGAGATCGAGACCATCGCGGGGGTCACCGGCGTGGCGGTGGACGTCGAGAACGGGACGGTGACCGTCACCAGTGACGAGGTCCTCGACGTCGCGGTCGTCCGCGCCGCCGTCGAAGAAGCGGGCTACGAACTCGTCCCCGGAACGTGAAAGGGCCGCCCAGGACCGGAGAGTGGTCCTGGGCGACCCTTCGCGACAAGCAGAAAAGCGTGAGGCGTCAGTTCTTCTTGTCGGCGGAGCCGGCGTTCGAAGCCTGGTGCCCGTTCTTCGGAGCCGCGGGCTTGGCCGGAGCCGGACCGGAAGCAGCGGGCTTCGCGGGAGTGGCCGGCTTCGCCGGTGCGGGTTTCGGAGCAGCCGCTGCCGGAGCGGCGGGCTTCGCCGGAGGAGCGGGCGGAGCCTTCGGCGGCGCGGGCGCGACCGGCGGCTCCTGCTTGGAACGCAGCGCGTAGGCGGCACCGGCGCCGACCACCGCGATACCGATCACCCACGGCCAGCGACGACGCTTGCGCGTCCCCTTGGCCGCCGACTTCGCCTCGACGAGCGCGGCCTTGAAGTCCTTCTTCGCCGCCTTGAAGTCCTTCTTGCCCCGGCGCTTGGACTCGCCGGCGGACTTCGCGGCCTGGATGGCCGCCTTGCGCGCCTTGCGGCCCGGCTTCCGCATCTCGGAAATCCTGGCCAACGCCTCCTTGCGAGCCGCCTTGGAGCTGCGCTTGAGCTCCTTGCGGGTCAGTTCCGTCTTCTTCGCGAGCTTCTTGCGCGCGCGACGGCTGGTCTTAGCGATCTCACCGGCGCTCTCGGAGAGCTTCTGCTCGGCTACCTCTACGGCGTGGGCGGTGGCTTCCTTACCCGCCTCGACGGCACGTTTGCGCAGGCCGAGCGCGCCGGCCTTCGCCGACTCGCTCACCGAATCTGCGGCCCGGGTCATGGCCTTCACCTCATCAATCGTTTTGATTCTGCTTCGTTGCTTGTAACCTATCGTGCCCCTTTTCCCCAGATCTTGCCGCAGATGGCACGATGAAGCTCGTGACTGAAAGCAAGGGATCCCTCATTGGTGGCGCGCTGAAGGCCACTCTGCACACCAACCAGGGTGACATCAACCTGAACCTGTTCCCCGACCACGCGCCGAAGACGGTCGCGAACTTCGTCGGGCTCGCCGAGGGCAGCAAGGAGTACACCCAGCCCAACGCGCAGGGTACGAACTCGGGCCCGTTCTACGACGGGTCGATCTTCCACCGCGTCATCGACGGTTTCATGCTGCAGGGCGGCGACCCGACCGGCACCGGCCGCGGCGGCCCCGGCTACAAGTTCGGCGACGAGTTCCACCCGGAGCTCCAGTTCTCCAAGCCGTACCTGCTGGCCATGGCCAACGCCGGACCCGGCACCAACGGCTCGCAGTTCTTCATCACCGTCGCGCCGACGACGCACCTCAACTTCAAACACACCATCTTCGGTGAGGTCGCGGACCAGGCTTCCCGCGACGTCGTCGACGCGATCGGCCGCACGGCGACCGGTCCGGCCGACCGTCCGCTGCAGGACATCGTCATCGAGAAGGTCAGCATCAGCCGCGAGGGCTGATCACAGAGCCTGTCACTGGGGATTTCGGTAGGTTGGTGGCATCGTGAGCCAACCACCGAATCCCCAGTACCAGCAGGCCGCCATGCCCGGCTGCTGGTGGCACCCGAACCGGCCGACCGGGCTGAGCTGTTCACGCTGCGAGCGTCCGGCCTGCCCGGATTGCCTGCGCGAAGCCGCCGTCGGCTTCCACTGCACCGACTGCATCCAGGCAGGACGGCAACAGGACCGCGTCCAGCAGAAGCAGTACCGCGACGCGGGCTACGGCGCGCGCACCCTCGCGGGCGCCCAGCCCGTTCAGACGGCTGTCGTGACGCCGGTCCTCCTGGCGCTCAACGTCATCATCTTCTTCATCACGGTCGCCCAGTCGGGCAGCATCGTGAACAACAACTTCTCCGAGCTCTTCCAACTCGGCCAGCTGTGGAATCCGGCGACGCTGGCAGGCGACGAGTGGTGGCGGATCTTCACCTCGGGCTTCCTCCAGTACGGCCTGCTGCACATCGCGAGCAACGCGTTCTCGCTGTGGTTCGTCGGCCGCCCCCTGGAGACCGCGCTCGGCCGTGTGCCGTTCACGGTGCTCTACTTCGTTTCGATGATCGGCGGCTCGGCCGCGAACCTGGTCTTCAACGATCTCGACGCCGGCCCGGTGGTCGGCGCGTCCGGCGCCATCTTCGGGCTCATCGGCGCGTACACGGTCATCGTCATCAAGCTGAGGCTCAATCCGACCTGGTTGCTGGTCATCCTCGGCCTGAACGTCTTCATCACCTTCCAGGTGCCCAGCATCTCGATTCTCGGCCACGCCGGTGGTTTCGTCGCCGGCCTGGTGGCCACCTTCGCGCTGCTGTACGCCCCGGAGAAGAACCGGCTGAAGTGGCAGATCGGCGGAATCGCGATCGTCGTGGTGGCGATGATCGGGCTCGTCGTCTGGAAGGACGCCCAGACGATTTCCGCGTCCTGCGAGCTCACCACCAGCCGGGGTGCGCCCACCTACGTCTGCTACCCGAAGTAGTCCCGGTTCCCCCGAGTGGGGCATCCGGTACCCGGTGGAGAGATCAAGAAGTCACGACAACGCCTGACCCTTGAGGGCCGTGAGGACGTCCAGGACGTCCCTGGGGTCCTCACCGAGGTCGATCCGGCCGAACACCAGCAAGTGGTCGCCGGATTCGACTTCGAGGGTCAGGCTGTCCCGGCCGAGCCGCCGCGTCGTGCGCAACCGCAGCCGGGCTTCGGACCAGGAGTAGCGGTGCGCGCCGCCGACGGTCCTGGCCACGATTCCGTCGGGTCCGGCGGCCAGCCGGGGACGGAGCAGGGTGCCGTGCAGCGCGAGAGCGCCCACGGACAACATCGCGACCCCGGTCAGGAGGGTGCCGCCGACGTCGCCGCCGAAGGCCAGCCACAGCACTCCTGCCAGCAACAACAGGGTGATCAGCCAAGCCACTACCACAACGTTCTGCTGCGGCGCCCAGGAGGTGGGGTAGTTATCCACAGGGGTTATCCACACTGGGGATGAGTCACACCGGTGTAATTAGGCGTCAAGCCGCCATCCGGGGTAATGCTCACCGCCACCGCATCGTCATGAGCAACCCGGCGATCATCAGCACGAAACCGATGGCGAAGTTCGTGTTGCCCAGATCCGCCATGAAGGGGATCTTGTCGCCCGCGATGTAGTTGACGACCAGCCACATCAGGCCGATCAACATGAGGCCGAACATCACGATCTTGTAGAACAGGTTCGACGGGCCCGCCGCCTTGACCTTCACCGGCGTGCGGCGGTCGGTCGGCGGGGTGTACGCCGTCTTCTTGCGGACCTTGGACTTCGGCATCGTGTTCCTCGCGTACTGTTCGGCTTCCCTGGTGGCGATGACCCGCTTTCGGGTGCGCAACCAGCGCCACGTGCACACGTTAACGTAAACGAGCGCCGCTGGGCACCGTCCGGGACCGGTCGATTTCCCGCACTGTGACAATGGTGTCACACACGGTTCGACATCGTGTCGGTTCGATACTGCGGCTTGGTTCGAGATTAGGAGCTTTGCGTGGTGGCTGAGCGGGAAGAGCCGGGCGGGGACCGGCGGCGGTACTCCGAACGACCACCCGGTGGAGGCCGTCCGGCCCCCCGGCGTAGGCCGGAGGACGCAATTCCGCCGCGCCGGGCCCCTGGCGAGGCGCCGACGCCTCGCCGGAGGCCGCCGGACGGCAGGGCGTACGACGGACCCCCGCCGCGCCGCCGGACGGACGCGCCGCCGCCTCGCCGTCGTCCCGCGCCGCCGCCGGGGTCGACCGAAGAGACCGTCATCTTCGAACCGGTCGGCGGTGGCACCGCGACCGAAGAACGTCCGCCGCCGCGCGAACTGGGCAAGGGCGGCGCCGCCATCCGGACCGTCGGCGAGCTCCTCATCACCGCCGGCCTCGTGGTGCTGCTGTTCATGGTCTACGAGGTCTACGTGACCGACCTGTTCTCCGCGAACAAACAGTCCGAGGCCAGTTCGGAACTGGACGGCGAGTGGGGCAAGGACCGGCAGCTGCACCCCGACCTGGTCGACGGGAAGGCGTTCGCCAGGATCCACATCCCGGTGTTCGGTGCCGACTTCAACTTCACCATCCAGGAAGGCACCACCGAGGCGGCGCTCGAAGTCGGCCCCGGCCACTACAAGGGCACGGCACTGCCGGGCGAGCCGGGCAACTTCGCCATCGCGGGACACCGTGTCGGCAAGGGCGCGCCGTTCAACGATCTGGACAACCTCAGCTCGTGCGACCAGATCATCATCGAGACGCAGACCGACTTCTACATTTACAAGGTGCTGCCGTACAAGGACGAGGTCGAAGGCTGGGCCGCGGGCAAGGGCGCGCAGCCGAAGTGCAAGAACGTCGGGACGCTGCGCGACCCGAACGCCGTCGACGGCGGCCCCTACGGTGAGACCAACGGCCGCCGCATCGTGTTCCCGTCCAAGGGCGAGACGGTGAACCCGGTGCCGTACAAGGACCCGGCGATCCTGCCGAAGGCCGATCAGGTCTCGCTGCTCACGCTGACGACCTGTCACCCGAAGTTCTCGGCGAAGGAGCGGCTCATCATCCACGCGGTGCTGGCTCAGCAGGTGCCGAAGAACCAGGTCGGCTCCTACGCCGAACTCCTGCCCAAGATCTCGGAGGCGCGCTGATGTACGGCTGGATCTGGCGCAAGCTGCCGGGCCCCTTCGCGGTGAAGCTCGCGACGGCGGTCGTGCTGGCGCTCGGGGTCGTGGCGCTGCTGATGTTCGTCGTCTTCCCGTGGCTGGAACCCCGGCTCTGGTTCAACGAAGTGAGCGTCCAGTAGACGCGCGGTTCGGCGTCTTCCTGGTCTCCGGGCGGTTTCCCGGGCAGGAGGACGCCGATGTCCTGCGCCGGTCGGTCGACGCCGCCATCGCCGCGGAACGGGCCGGGTTCGACGACGTGTGGTTCGCCGAGCACCACTTCATGCCGTACGGCGTCTGCCCGTCCGCGATCACCCTCGCCGCGCACGTACTGGGCCGCACCGAGCGGATCGCCGTCGGCACCGCGGTGAGCGTGCTGTCGGTCGCGCATCCGGTGGCGCTCGCCGAACAGTGGTCACTGCTCGACGCGGTTTCCGGCGGACGGCTGCGGATCGGCGTCGGCCGGGGCGGGCCGTGGCAGGACCTGGAGGTCTTCGGCACCGGCGCGGCCCGCTACGAAACGGGATTCGAGGAGAGCCTCGACCTGTTGCTCGCGGCGATGACGTCGAAGACCGTCTCCGCCGAGGGTGAGCACTTCGCGTTCCGCGAGGTGCCGATGGTGCCGCGGCCGGAGCGGGCTCCGCGCCTGGTCGTGGCCTGCGGGGACGCACGCTCCCGCGCGGTCCGGCTCGCCGCCGATCGCGGGCTGCCGATGCTGCTCGGGCTGCACACCGACGACGACGGCAAGATCGAAACCCTTGCCGCGTACGGGGATTCCGCCGCCGGGCATGTCTCGACGGTGATGTGCCAGGTCGGGGACGACGCGCTGGACGTCGTGCGGTCCGCGTTGCCGGGCTCCCTCACGGAGGGATTCGCCGGTCACGTCTACCTCGACGGCAAACGGGGACTGAACAAGGATCCGGTCGCCTACACCGACCGGCTGTGCGAGATGCACCCGATCGGCGGAGTGGAGTACTGCGTCGACCGGCTGGGAACGAGCATCCGGCGTACCGGGGTCTCCCACGTGATCATGATGGTGGAAGCGTCCGGTACGCCGGAGGGAACGCTCGAGAACATCGCGCGGATCGGGGAAGAGGTCCTTCCCGCGCTGCGTTGATGAGCCCTCAGCGGGAAAGCGTGCTTCGGGCTACGCAGGGGTTAGCAGTCGCGGAGTTCCGGGCTCTGGTTCAGCAGCTGGCCGCGAACGGAGACGAACGCGCGGTAGCGGTCACTGTCCACTTGGGACTTCTTGAACACGGCGACGCGGTGGCAGTTCTGGAACGCCAGCTTCACGCCGAAGTGGCGTTCCAGCCCGCCGCGAATGGCGTCCGAGGCCAGCGCCCGCAGCAGCTGGCCGCGTTCGGCCTCGCTCGGCGGCGGCGTCTCGTTGTCGGCGAACCCGTCGGCCGCGCCCTCGGCCTCCGCGATGACACCGGTGATCACGGTCCAGGCGTAGGGCAGGGACTCCCGGACACAGGCGACGAATTCGGCGTCGGAGACCTCCCCGCGCTCGGCCTTCTCCAGCAGCGCGGGCGATACATCCAGAGACATCGAACCTCCGAGGGAGACACAGTGAACGGTGGGCCATCTCCCTGACTACTCACCCTCGGCCCCGGCCACAAGAGAAAACGATCATCATCACCACTTTGGCGGAAGCCGTCGTCACTCCCAGCGAAAGAGCTTCGCCGCCAGGACACAACTGCCCACCGCGAAAGCCGCCAGAACGGCGAGTTGCAGCGGCTGAGCACCGGTGCCGGTCCAGGCGTCTTCGAGGGCTTTGACGCCCGGCGGGACGTACGCGCCGATGTCCCGGATGGCCTCCGGCAGCAAGGGGCGCGGCAGCCAGACGCCGCCGAGGAACATGACCGGGACGTAGGCGATCATCGCGATCCCGCCGGCGGCGCGGCTGGTCTTCGCGACCGCCGCGGCGATCAGGCCGAGACCGAAGATCGAGGTCGTGCCGAGGACGAACGTCACCAGGAAGCCGAGCGGGTGACGCGGGCTGGGGACGTCGAAGACGACGCCCGCCGACACGAGGAGGAGGCCGACCCCGCCGATCGTCACGGTGACGTTGATGATCAGTTGCGCCACCAGCAGCTGGGCCGGATGCACCGGAGTGGTGGCGAAGCGGCGGAGGATGCCCTGTTCGCGGTAGGTCGCGATGATCCCGGGGACCGATTGCAGGCCCATCATGGCGATGGTGAGCACGATCATCGACGGAACCCACGCATCGAGGAAGCGCGTCCCCGTCGTCGTCCCGCTGTCCGCGCGAATGGCGGGAATGGCGCCGAGAACGGCCGTGATGGCCGTCGGCAGCACGAGCCCGCCGATGACGAAGCCGGGCGCGCGGATGGCGAGTTTCGTTTCGGTGAGGGTGATCTTGGCGAGCGTGTTCATTGCGTCTCCTGCTGTCGGTCGCGGCCGGTCAGGGTCACGAAGGCTTCGTCCAAAGTGGATTTACCGGCGCGGTCGCGGAGCTCGCCGGGGGTGCCGGTGGCGACCACGCGGCCGGCGTCGAAGATCGCGATGCGGTCGCAGAGACGTTCGGCCTCGTCCATGAAGTGCGTGACGAGCAGGACGGTGACGCCGGTGTCGCGCACGGTCTCGACGAGCTTCCAGGTGTCGCGGCGGGCGTGCGGGTCCAGTCCGGTGGTCAGCTCGTCGAGGACGGCGACCTCGGGACGGCCGACCAGCGCGAGCGCGATCGAGACGCGCTGCTTCTGCCCGCCGGAAAGCTTGCCGAAGTACTTTTTCCGCTGCTCGGTGAGACCCAGCTTCGCGAGCAGGTCACCGGTGCCGGCGGGGTTCGCGTAGAAGGACGCGTAGAGGTCGAGCGCCTCGTGGACCTTGATCTTGTCCGGCAGGCGGCTCTCCTGGAGCTGCGAGCCGAGGCGCTGCCGCAGCGCGGTGTGGTCCTTGCCGGGGTCGAGGCCGAGGACCGACATGGTGCCGGAGTCCGGCGTGCGCAGGCCCTGGAGGCATTCGACGGTGGTGGTCTTCCCGGCGCCGTTGGTCCCGAGGATCCCGAAGATCTCGCCCTGTTCCACGTGGAACGAAACGTCGTCGACCGCGACGTGCTCCCCGTACGTCTTGCGGAGGTTGCTGACTTCGATGAGTGGCATGCGAAAAACGTTATGGCGCAAGGGACTTCGCCAGAATGGCGCTGAACCCACAGCTGGGGTGGGGCTGGACCCACCCTGATCGGGGGCCTGCGGTCACTGTGCCGGGCCGGAGCGGTGGGGAAGACTTCGTCGCATGATCCGCACCTACCTCACCTCAGTGCGCCGGGGCTTCGTGCTCGCGGGGCTGGCGCTGGTGAGCTGGCTGGACCTGCTGCTCGAGCTGGTGGGTTTCTGCCTGCTCTGTGTCGGCCTGGTCTTCGCCTACACGCTGGCGCTCGAAGGGACGCGTCCGCGCGCCGCGCTCACCCGGCGGCTGGCCGGACGCTGGTGCGGTGTCGACGTCGAACCGCCCTATCGGCCGGCGCCGCCGGAGCCGGAACGCGAGCGCGATGGCTGGTACCGCGACGGAAACAGCCTGTTCAAGCGGTCCTGGTTCATCCGGTGGACCAAACGGTTCGAGTGGATCTCCGACGATCCGGCCACCGGCCGCGACCTCGGTTGGCAGCTGTGGAATCCGTTGGCCGGTCTGGTGCTCGTGCCCGCGGTCCTGCTGGCCGGGCCGCGTGCGCTCCGGCGGTATGGGAAGTGGACGCGCTGGTGGCTCGGGCCCCGCCCGGCTCGCACCGGCGACGGCTGGATGAGGAGCGGGTCGAAGGCGCTGGGCTTCCAGCTGGGCCTGTTCGCGCTTTCGGTCGCGCAGCTCGGGATGGCGATCCCGACGCTGCTCAGCCTGATCTGGCCGTCTCCGCTGTTCCCGGCGATGGTCGTCGCCGGTCGCACGGTGACCGACACCCTGCGCCGCGAGGCCAAGAACTGGACCGGCGTGCGGATCGACCGCCCGTACCTGCCGGAGCCGCCGTTCCCCGTCCCCCGCGCGGACGGGCTGTACCGGCACGGACGGCAGCTGTACGACACACCGTGGTGGCCGGCGCGGCTCGCGCGCTTCCGCTGGGTGATGTTCGACCGCGCGACCTGGCGCGACATGGCGGCCGCGGTGGTCAACTCCGTGGTGCTGCTGCTGATGGTGGCGCCGACCGCGACGCTGGTGTTCTCCGGTCTCTGGGCTGTGGTGGCGCTGTGGGTGTGGCGGCCTGCCGGGCAAGCGCTCGCGCTGACTCCGGTCGCGGTGGCCGCGGTCGTCGCGGGGCTCCTCGTGGCGCCGTGGCTCGCCCGCCAAGGAGCGCGCTTCGCGAAGCTGCTCCTGGGGCCGACAGAGGCTTCGCGGCTGGCGCAGCGCGTCGAACGGCTGAAGCAGACGCGGACGGACGCGTCGGTCGCGCAGGCCGCCGAGCTGCGGCGTATCGAGCGGGACCTGCACGACGGGGTCCAGTCGCGGCTGGTCGCGATGGGGATGAAGCTGGGCGCGGTAGAAGCGCTGATCGACAGCGATCCGGCCGCGGCGAAACGGCTGGCCGCCGAGCTCCGGCAGACGTCGTCCGAAACGCTGACCGAGCTGCGGCTGCTGGTGCGCGGGATTCATCCGCCGGTGTTGTCCGAGCGTGGGCTCGGTGACGCGGTGCGGGCAATGGCACTCGACAGTCCGCTGCGGGCCTCGGTGAACGGCGTCCTGCCTCGGCTGGAGCAGCCCGCGGAGGCGTGCGCGTACTTCGCGATCAGCGAGCTGCTGGGCAACGCGGCGAAGCACGGCGAGGCGCGGAGAGCGTCGATCGACCTGGACTACGACGACGGTCTGTTGCGGATCGAGGTGACCGACGACGGCAAGGGTGGCGCGAACGCGGCCCGGGGGAGCGGGATTCGCGGGATCGAACGCAGGCTGGGCGCGTTCGACGGTAGTTTTGCCCTGACCAGCCCGCTCGGCGGGCCGACGAAGGCGATCATGGAGATCCCGTGCCAGCTCGACCCCGATGCGTCGTCGCCGAAGACCAGTACCTCCTCCGAGACGGCCTGACGCATTTGCTGACCGCGCACGGTTTCGACGTCGTCGAGGCGGTGGGCACCGGGCCGGAACTGGAACGGGCGCTGCGCACGCATCGGCCCGACGTTTCGGTCGTCGACGTCCGGATGCCGCCGACGCTCACCGACGAGGGGCTCCAGGTCGCCTTGGCGGTGCGGCGTGACATCCCCGGCTTGCCGATTCTCGTTCTCTCACAACATGTCGAGCAGCTCTACGCGCGTGAGCTGCTCGCCGACGGCGCGGGCGCGATCGGCTACCTGCTGAAGGACCGGGTCTTCAACGCCGACCAGTTCATCGACGCCGTGCGGCGCGTGGCGGGCGGCGGGACCGCGATGGATCCCGAAGTGATCGCGAAACTGGTGGCGGGCAACGCCTCCGACCCCCTTTCCGCGCTGACCCCACGCGAACGCGAGGTGCTCGGCTTGATGGCGGAGGGTTGTTCCAACGCCGCCATCGCCGGGCGGCTGCACTTCAGCGAAGGGGCGGTGGGGAAGCACACCGCGAACATCTTCGCGAAGCTCGGCATCGTCGCTTCGGACGACACGAACCGGCGGGTCCTGGCGGTCCTGGCCTACCTGGGAACGCCGTGAAGGCCCCCTTCCCTCGACTCAGCCGAGGGAAGGGGGCCTTCACGGAAGGGCTTCAGGAACGCGAGATGCGGGTCATCTCGTCGCGCTCGACGACCTTCACGCGTTCCCGGCCGTGCGGAGCGCCGAGGGCCTTCTCGTGGGCGTCGAGCTTGCCCCAGCCTTCCCATGTGGTGAAGGGAACGCCGCGTTCGGTCAGGAAACCGAGGATCGCGTCGGGGTCGTCGATGGCCGGGGCCGTCAGGGCGTCGGCGTCGGCCAGGAGGCTCGCGATGGTTTCGGCCGCGTCGCCCTTGGTGTGGCCGATGAGGCCGACCGGACCTCGTTTGATCCAGCCGGTCACGTAGACGCCGGGCACCTGCTCCTCGTCGATGTCCAGCACCCGGCCCGCCTGGTTCGGCACGGTGCCGGTGGTGTGGTCGAACGGGATCTCCGGCAGATGCGACGACAGGTAACCCACCGCGCGGTAGACGGCCTGGACGTCCCAGTCGTGGAATTCGCCGGTGCCGTGCACGTTGCCGTCACCGGTCAGTTCGGTGCGCTCGGTCCGCAGACCGGTCACCTTGCCGTTCTCACCGACGACCTCGCAGGGCGAGTGCAGGAAGTGCAGGTGCAGCCGCTTCGGCCGGTCGCCCTGGTCGCGGATCGCCCACTCCTGCAGCGTCTTCACGACCATGTCGATCTGCTTCGACGCCCGCAGCGCGGCGATGCTGCCCTCGTCGAACTCGATGTCCTCGGGGTAGACGATGACCTCGACGTTCGGCGAGTGGTCCAGCTCCCGCAGCTCCAGCGGCGTGAACTTCGCCTGCGCCGGGCCGCGGCGGCCGAAGACGTGCACGTCGGTGACCGGGCTGGCCTTCAGCCCCTGGTAGACGTTGTCCGGGATGTCGGTGCTGAGCAGCTCGTCGGCGGTCTTCGCGAGAATCCGCGCCACGTCGAGTGCCACGTTCCCGACCCCGAGGACCGCGACCGAGGTCGCGTTCAGCGGCCAGGTGCGCGGCACGTCCGGGTGCCCGTCGTACCAGGAGACGAAGTCGGCGGCGCCGTAGCTGCCGTCGAGGTCGATCCCGGGGATGTCGAGCGCGCGGTCGGCCATGGCACCGGTCGAGAAGATCACCGCGTCGTAGAACTGGCGCAGGTCGTCGAGCTTCAGGTCGGTCCCGTAGTCGACGTTGCCCAGCAGCCGGATGTTCGGCTTGTCGAGGACCTTGTGCAGGGCGGTGACGATGCCCTTGATCCGGGGGTGGTCGGGCGCGACGCCGTACCGGATCAGCCCGAACGGCGCCGGCATGCGCTCGAACAGGTCGATCGTCACGTCGGCGTCGGACTTGTCGAGGATGTCGGCGGCGTAGATGCCGGCCGGACCGGCACCCACGATGGCTACACGAAGAGAACGGCTCACTCCTACCACGGTAAGTTAGGTAGCCCTAACAATCATTGTGATCTGGCGTACGGTCCACCTGGTGGGAGCCGCTAAGCTGGCTTCATGCGCGTGCTCGTCGTCGACAACTACGACAGTTTTGTCTACAACCTGGTCCAGTACCTGGCCCAGCTCGGCGCCGACTGCACCGTCTGGCGTAACGACGTGGTGGACGTCGGCAAGCTCGGCGAGTTCGACGCGGTGCTCGTCTCTCCCGGCCCCGGAACCCCGGAACGCGCTGGTCAGAGCATGGACGTCATCCGTGAATGCGCCGAGAAACGCATCCCGATGCTCGGCGTCTGCCTCGGCCACCAGGCCCTCGGTGTCGTCTTCGGCGCCACCGTCGACCGCGCCCCGGAACTGCTGCACGGCAAGACCAGTCAAGTCCACCATTCGGGCGACGGAGTGCTCGCCGGACTCCCCTCGGAATTCACCGCCACGCGGTACCACTCGCTGACCGTTTTGCCCGAAACCATCGATGACGCCGTGTTCGAAATCACAGGCCGCACCGAGTCGGGTGTCGTGATGGGCATGCGTCACCGCGAGCTGCCGCTCGAAGGTGTCCAGTTCCACCCCGAGTCCGTGCTCACCCAGGGCGGGCACCGGATGCTGGCGAACTGGATGGCTTCGGCCGGGCACCCGGTCCCCGACGCCACGGTCAACGAACTCGAGCAGGAGACCCGCGCGCTGCAGAAGGCCGCTGCTGCGTGACCTCGCTGATCCGGCTCGAAGGAGTCGGTAAGCGCTACGGCCGCGGTGAACCCGTGCTCGCCGACGTCGACCTCGACGTCCCGGCGGGGCGCGTGATCGGTGTCCTGGGCTCGAACGGCTCGGGGAAATCGACGCTGCTCAGGATCCTCGCGGCACTTTCCCGGGCGACTTCGGGAAGCGTCGTGGGCAGCCCGCGTGTCGGCTACCTGCCGGACCGCTTCCCGGCGGGGCAGCGGATGAGTGCCAGGGCGTACCTGCGGCATATGGCCCGCATAGACGGCCATGTCGATTTATCGGCAATCGATCCGCTGCTGGACCGGCTGGCGCTGGTCGGCGGACCGGACGCGCCCTTGCGGACCCTGTCGAAGGGCAACGCCCAGAAAGTCGGCCTCGCGCAGGCGGTCCTCGCCGAGCCGGACCTGCTGATCCTCGACGAGCCTTGGTCCGGCCTCGACGTCGAAGCGCACACGGTGCTCGGCGAACTCGTCGCCGAGACCAAGGATCGGGGCGCGAGCGTGGTCTTCACCGATCACCGCGCCGCCGCCGTGCACGCCCACGCCGACGACGTCTACCGGATGGACGGCGGCCTCCTGACCCGCGTCGAAACGAGAGCCGAAAACGCGACGAGGATCGTCCTTCACGGGTCCGACGGCGACTGGTCTTCGGAACCCGGCGTCAGCCGAGCCGTGGCCGAAGACGGGAAAGTAGTCCTGACGGTCGAAGCCGGGCACACGGACGCGGTCCTGCTGCGTGCGCTCAACCGCGGCTTCTCGGTCCGGGAGGTGGCGCCGTGCTCGCCATGACCCGCTACTACCTCGCGCTGCTCGGCCATTCCCAGCGCTACCTTCCCGCGATCCTCGCCTACCTCGCGGTGAACACCGTGCTCTACACGGATCCGAAGTCGCCGCTGCTGCCGCAGTACGGGATCAGCGCCGGTTCGCTCCTGGTGGTCTCGTGCTGGCTGACGATCGCGATGCTCGACGTCGAGGACCCGGTCCAGCGACTGGTGACCTTCAGCCACGCACGACGCTGGCGATCGGTCCTCGCCGGCGCCACGCTGGCCGTCTTCGGCTGCGCCGCGGTGCTGATCGTCGTGACGCTGGCCTGGTCGGGCCTCCGCTCGGGCGGCTTCCCGATCGGCGCCCTCGCTCTAGGGGCGGCGGCGCACGCGCTGTGCGCGCTGTTCGGGATCGCGATCGGGCTGCCCTGTTCGCGGCTGCTGGTCCCGCGCGTCGGCTGGTCCGTCCTGGCGGCGGTCTTCGCGCTCGCGGCCGTGCTCCTGGTCAAATGGCTACCGCTGGCCAACCCCTTGCTGCGCGCCCTGACCTCGCAGCAACCGCTTGCCGTCCCGTTCACGGTGGCCGCGGTGGCGGCGGTCGCCGCCCTGCTGCTGAGCGCGACGGCCGTCGGACACCTGCTGCGGCGCAACGCCTGACCGCTGGTTCGAGATGATCGAATCATGCAGGTACCTTCATAGATCTGTCTGACTGTCCTGAGGGTGTGGCCAGGGCGGCGGATTACGGGGCCGTTAAAGATGAAGTCAGGTACTCGATGGTGTGCACGGCTTCCCTCGCTAGAGGGAGGCGGTCTATCTGTTTGGAGTATTGCTCGCATTGAACTCTGCGTTCTAGTCTGATCTTGCTGGTTGCAGTTTAACGAACAAAGGTTCGAGGGGGACTTTTGCGCACAGCTAAATTAGGGATTCTTGCTGCCATCCTCGCGTCGGCTCCGCTGATTCAGGCTGCGCCGGCAGGGGCGACTGAGATGGCTTCGAGTTACACCTTCACCACCATCGTGACCCAGTGGACACACTGGACTCCCGACCCGTTCTCGAGTACCCATGCAGGTACGTTGAACGCGGGCCGGAACTACATGTATTGCTGGACCGAAGGTGTCGGTTACAGCGCCAATGGTCGACACAGTAACCGTTGGCTGAAGACGGACGATGACACGGGGCATCGCGGAGTCTATGTCAGTCCTGTGAATCTCGACGAATGGGGATTCTACAACTACGTTCGCCATATCGTTCATTGCTAGCTGGCAGCGAACCATGTGGCGAACGTGTATGACACGCCGCATATAGCTCGAATGCGTCCGTATGTCTTATCTGTCCTTTTCTGCTGGTCTGCGTTGGTACATACAGAAAGGGCCCCGCACGAAAGCGTGCGGGGCCCTTCTCAACAGCGGTGGATCACGGCGGGAAGATCCCCGACCTGGTCGGCGACGTCGTCGAGGACTCATCGCCTTCGACGATGAACAGCGTGATCGGCGCGTTCTTGGCGATCTTCGCACCGGCCTGCGGGTTGGTCTTGCTGACCTTGCCCGCCTGATCCCGGTCGCCGTTCTTGTCGGCCTGCGTGTCCAGCTGACCGTTCCAGCCCAGCTGCTGGAGCTGCCGCGTCGCCTGCTCCTCCGTCATGCCCTTCAGGATCGGCATTTCGAAGGTCTCCTGGTTGCCGTTCGACACGGACAGCTTGACGACAGTGCCGACGGCCACCTTGCCGCCGTTCGGGGTCTGCTCGATCACCGTGCCCTTGGGCTGGTCGGAGTCCACGTTGGTGACCTGCGGGGTGAACCCGGCCGCCCTCAACCCGGCTTCGGCCTCGGCCTGAGTCTTGCCCTTGTAGTTCGGGACCGTCTTCAGTTCCTGGGACTTGGCGATCGTGATGTCGACCTTCGAACCTTGGTCGACCTCAGCCTGCGCGGCCGGATTTTGGGAGGTGACCTTGCCCGCTTCGTTCGGGTCGTTGCTCTCTTCCTCGGTGGTCGCCCCGAGCTTCAGACCGGCTTCGGTCAGTGCTGCGAGGGCCTCGGCCGCAGTCTTGCCCTTGAGGTCCGGCGTCTTGACCTTCTCCGGCTTCGCGCCGACGGTCAGCGTGATCTTGTCCGAGGTCGGCGTCACCTGGCCCTCGGCCGGGGTGATCGCGATGACCTTGTCGATCTGGTTCTCGTCGCAGGCGGGCAGGCCGTTGACGGCCTCACCGGTGCAGGGCACCTTCTTGGTCGGCTCGAACGAGTTGAACCCCGCGCCCCGGAGCGTGTCCTTCGCCGAGGCCTCGGACTGGCCCATGACCCTCGGGATCGCCTTGCTCTCCGCGCCGGTGCTGTTGAACGCGTTGGACAGCCACATGATCAGCAGCACCACCGCCGCCAGCGAGACCACGAGACCGGCGATGAGCCAGGCACGCCGCTTCTTCTTCGCGGCCGGGTCTTCGTCTTCGTCCTCGTACTGGTCGTAGCGCGGCGGCACCCGGCGGTCGGAGTCCATGACCTGGGTGCGCTCGTCCTCCGACATCACCATCGGCGCGGCCGGACGCTGGCCGGACAGCGTGCGGACCAGGTCCGAACGCATCTCCGCCGACGACTGGTAGCGGTTCGCCGGGCCCTTCGCGAGCGCCTTGAGCACGACGGCGTCAAGCTCGGGCGCCACGGCGGGGTTCACCGACGACGGCGGGTTCGGGTCTTCCCGGACGTGCTGGTACGCCACCGCCACGGGCGAGTCACCGGTGAAGGGCGGCTCGCCGGTGATGAGTTCGTACAGCACGCAACCGGCGGCGTAGACGTCGGAACGCGCGTCGACGGACTCACCGCGCGCCTGCTCCGGCGAGAGGTACTGCGCCGTGCCGATCACCGCGGCGGTCTGCGTCATCGCGGACTGCCCGTCGTGCATGGCGCGCGCGATGCCGAAGTCCATCACCTTGACGGCGCCGTTCTTCGTGATCATCACGTTCGCCGGTTTGACGTCGCGGTGCACGATGCCGTGCCGGTGCGAGAAGTCCAGTGCCGCGCAGACGTCGGCCATGACCTCCATCGCCCGCTTCTGCGACATCGGCCCTTCGGTCTTCACGATGTCCCGCAGAGTCCGTCCTTCGACGTACTCCATGACGATGTAGGGCAGCGGGCCGAACTCGGTGTTCGTCTCGCCGGTGTCGTAGACGGCGACGATCGCCGGGTGGTTCAGTGCCGCCGCGTTCTGTGCCTCGCGACGGAAACGTTCTTGGAACTGGGGATCCCGTGCCAGGTCGGCACGCAGGATCTTGATCGCCACCTCCCGGCCCAGGCGCACGTCGTGGCCGTGGTGGACCTCCGACATGCCTCCGTAGCCGAGCGTATCGCCCAGCTCGTAGCGGTTGCTGAGCAGTCTTGGTGTGCTCATCTCTGCGTGCCGTTCCATTCCGTCCAAGGTTTGCTGCTCATCATTCCCGGATTCGCCTGTCCGGCCGGCTCCTCGGTGCCGCCCTCCGTCGGCACCGCTGGGTATGCGGATGTCGGCGAAGGACCTTCAGACTCCTTACCCGGAGCCGGCGCGTGTTCACTAGTTTCCACGCCGCCCGACTGTGGTCCGTTGCCCGAACCCACCAGTCTCACGATGAGGAAGGCTCCTGCCACCAGTACTGCGATCAGGATCACCGCGAGCAGCACCCACCAGCCCCATTGTGGCCGTCTGCCCGGCAGACGGCGGACCGCCATCGGCGGCGGGCCGCTGACCGGGTGCATCGCCGGATGCGACGCGGGCCCGACGGCCACCATCGGGTTCGGCGGCGAATGCGGGCCGGGCTGCATCACGGGCTGCCCCGCCGAGTACGCCACGTTGACCAGCCCCGACGGCGTCGGCAGGGGAAGCCCGGCGCGGACCGCGGCCACCGCGGCGGCGAACTCGCCACCGCTGTTGTACCGCTGTCTCGGATCCTTGATCAGCGTCGCTTCGATGACCGCGCGGGCGCCCGGTGGCACGTCCGGCGGCAGCGGCGGCGGGAGGTCGCGGATGTGCATCATCGCGACGGTCACCGCGTTCTCCGAAAGGAACGGCCGGTGCCCGGTGAGGCATTCGTAGCCGCACACGGCCAGCGAGTAGACGTCGCTCGCCGGTTCGGCGTTGTGCCCGAGCGCCTGCTCGGGCGCGATGTAGTGGGCGGTGCCCATCACCATGCCGGACCTGGTCACGGGGGCGGCGTCGGCGGCCTTCGCGACACCGAAGTCCGTGATCTTCACCTGCCCGGCCGGGGTCACCATGATGTTGCCCGGTTTGACATCGCGGTGCACAAGACCCGTTTCGTGCGCGGCCTGCAGCGCGTTACCGGCCTGCTCGAGGATGTCCAGGGTGCGCTCGGCGGTCAGCCGTCCTTCGCGGGTGATGATCGCGGCCAGCGGATCGCCTTCGACCAGCTCCATCACCAGATACGCGATCGACAGCTCGTCCGCGACGGTCTCGCCGTAGTCGTGCACCGCGGCGATGCCGGGGTGGTTCAGTGACGCCGTCATCCGCGCCTCGGTCCGGAACCGGTGCAGGAACTCCGCGTCGCCGGACAGCTCCGCTTTCAGGATCTTGACCGCGACCGTCCGGTCCAGCCGCGTGTCACTGGCCTGCCAGACCTCGCCCATCCCGCCGACGGCGATCCGGTTCGTCAGCTTGTACCGGTCGGCCAGCAGCTGACCCGAGGACAGCATCCGCTATCCACCCCCGAGCATGGCGTTGACGGCGGCGCGGCCGATCTCCGCGGCCACGGTGCCACCGGTCGCTTCGAGCCCGCGGTTACCCCCGGATTCGACGATCACCGAGACGGCGATCTTCGGGTCCATCGCCGGCGCGAACCCGGTGTACCAGGCGTGCGGCGGGGTGTTCTTCGGGTCGTTGCCGTGCTCGGCGGTGCCGGTCTTGGAGGCGATCTGGATGTCGCCGCGTTTGCCGGCGCCCTTCGTGTTCTCTTCCGACGCCAGCATCATGTCGCGCAGGATCGCGGCGTTCGCGCTCGACATCGCGGCGTCACCGGTCAGTTCGGTCGGGGTGTAGTCCTCGATGGTCGACAGGTTCGGCGCCAGCAGCGACTGCACGAGCTGCGGCTTCATCGCCATCCCGTTGTTCGCGATGGTCGCCGAAAGCAGGGCGTCCTGCAGGGGCGTCAGCCGCACGTCGCGCTGGCCGATGGCGCTCTGGTACAGAGCCGCCTTCGATTCCAGCGGGCCGAGGGAGGACCCGGCGACCCGCATCGGCACGGTCAGGTCCTCGCCGACGCCGAAGTTCTTGGCCGTCGCGTTCAGCTTGTCCTTGCCGAGCTCGCCCGCGATCTCGGCGAAGGGCACGTTGCACGAGTACCGCAGCGCTTCCTTCAGCGTGCTGCCCTTGCAGGCAGCGCCGCCGTAGTTCTCCAGCGTCGTCTGCGTGCCGGGGAGTTTCACGTTGGGCGCGGTGTTGACCGGCATGTCCGCGGTCTTGCCGTCTTCGAGCGCGGCCGCGGTCACCAGCAGCTTGGCCGTCGAACCCGGCGGGTACGTCTCCGAGATCGCGCGGTTCAGCATCGGCTTCTTCGGATCGTCGCGCCACTGCGACCAGGCTGCGACCTGCTCCTTCGTGGTGTGCGAGGCCAGCTTGTTCGGGTCGAACGACGGCGTCGACACCATCGCGAGGATGCGTCCGGTCTTGGGCTCCAGCGCCACCACCGCGCCGGTGTAGCCCTTCCGCGTCATCAGGTCGTACGCGGCCTTCTGCACGGCCGGGTTGATCGTCAGCCGCACGTTCCCGCCACGCGGGTCGCGGCCGGTGACCATGTCCGAAAGGCGCCGCACGAACAGGCGAGGGTCGGAACCGTTGAGGACGTCGTCCTCCGACCGCTCCAGCCCGCCGGAGCCGTAGTTGATCGAGTAGTAACCGGTGACCGGCGCGTACATCGGGCCGTCGGCGTAGGTCCGGATGAACTTGTACTTGTCGTTCGACGGGTCGACCTTCGCGAGCGCGGCGCCGTCGGGCGTCACGATCAGCCCTCGCTGGCGGGAGTACTCGTCGTAGAGCACGCGCACGTTGCGCGAGTCGGTGCGGTAGTCGTCGGCCTTGACCACCTGGATGTAGGTGGCGTTGGCCATCAGGAGCACCACCATGACGAGCATGGCGACACCCACCTTGCGGAGCGGGGTGTTCACGCGGGGCTCCCCTCACCGGTCGCGGGCGGCCGCTGGACCATCACCGTGTGCGCTTCGGCGAGCGGCGCCTGCGGCTGCTGCGGCTTCGGCCGCACGGCGGGTTTGCGGGCGGCGTCGGAGATTCGGAGCAGGAGGGCCACCAGGATGTAGTTCGCGAGCAGTGAAGAACCACCGCGGGAGAGGAACGGGGCGGTGATCCCGGTGTTCGGGATCAGGTTCGTGACGCCGCCGACGACGACGAAGATCTGCATGACCAGGGCGAACGACAGACCGCCGCCGAGGAGTTTGCCGAAGGTGTCGCGGACGGCGAGGGCGCTGCGCATCCCGCGCATAGCCAGGATCAGGTACAGCATCAGCATCGCCGTGAGCCCGATCAGGCCGAGTTCCTCGCCGATCGCGGTGGTGATGAAGTCCGTCTTGGCCTCGGGGACCATATCCGGCCGCCCGGCGCCGAGGCCGGTCCCGCCGACCCCGCCGGTGCCGAGCCCGAACAGCCCCTGCGCGACCTGGTAGCCGCCGCCGGGGTCGTCGTAGGTGGCCAGCGGGTCGATCCAGTTCCGGACGCGCTGCTGGACGTGCGTGAACAGGTTGTAGGCGATGATCGCGCCGGCGGCGAAGAAGCCGACACCCAGCACGACCCAGATGACCCGCTCGGTGGCGACGTACAGCATCACCAGCGTCACACCGAAGAACAGCAGCGACGTGCCGAGGTCCTTCTCGAACACCAGCACGCCGAGGCAGGCGGCCGCCGCGATGAGGATCGGGCCGAGGTCACGGGCGCGCGGCAGTTCGACGCCGACGATCCGCTTGCCCGCGACCATGAACAGGTCGCGTTTCGTCACCAGGAACGAGGCGAAGAAGATCATCAGCAGGATCTTCGCGAACTCGCCCGGCTGGATCGAGAAGAACGGCAGCTTGATCCAGACCTTCGCGCCGTTGACCTCGGACAGGCTCGACGGCAGCACCGCGGGCAGCGCGAGCGCCACGATGCCGACCAGGCCGCACGTGTAGCCGTAGCGGGTCAGCGTGCGGTGATCGCTGATCACGACCAGCACCACCACGAACAGCACCAGCGAGACCGCCGTGAACAGCACCTGCTTGGTGACGTCCGGCGTGTACTCCTTGCCCTGCTGGATCGCGCGTTCCGCGAGCGCCAGGTCGATCCGATGGATCATCACCAGGCCGAGCCCGTTCAGCAGCGCGACGCACGGCAGGATCACCGGGTCCGCGTACGGCGCCCAGCGGCGGACCGCCAGATGCGCCGCCGTCAGCACCGCGAGGTACGACAGACCCAGCCAGATGATCGAGCTGGTGAGTTCCTGCTCCTGGTTCGCCTCCACCAGCACGAGCGCGACGGTGACGATGAAGGTCGCGAACGCCAGTAGGACGAGTTCGGTGCCGCGCCGCTTGGGAAGCTCGCGCGGAGGGTTCGTGGCGAACTGGGCCGAAGCCGGATCGGCGAGCGGCGTGCTCATCAGTTACCGCCCCCTGGTGCTGCCGTTGTCGGCGTCGAGCAGTCCCTCCCCGCTGGCTGATTCGCCGAACTCGGCGAGGCGGGGGTCGAAGGGGCGGCGGCCGACGACGACACCGGCGGTGCCGGGTCGGTGGGCGGCGTGGAAGTCGAGCTGGAGTTCGGTTTGCAGTCGGCCAGCTGCTTGTGCGGCCGCAGGAAGTCGTCGATGTACTTGCGGGCGTCGTCGAGGTTGTCCTTCTTGACGCCGTTCTTCACCGCGATCCGCGCGTCCTCCTGCAGTGCCGGCACCAAGAGCTTGTCGGTGCACAGCCCGCCCGGCGGGCACGAGCCCTGTTCGAAGGCGTGCAGGTCGATGCCGAGGACGCTGCCGGGGACGCCGCGGTAGATCACGACCTCCTCGCCGGGACCCTCGCCGACGTAGTACTGGCTCAGCACGAAATACCGCGTGGCGATCGCCGCCGCGGCCAGCACGATCAGGACGACCACCGCTCCCGCCAGCCAGCGAAATCGCCTCCGGCGCTTGACCTTCGGGTCCTCCTGTTGGGGCTGGACCTCCGGCCGCGGCTGCGGCGCGGGCTGGGTCAGCGCGCGGGCGCGGGCGGCGGGGGAGTCGCCCTGGTGGAACTCGTCACTGCCGTCCCCGGCGGCGCCGCCCACGATGGGCGCGTCCTCACCGAAGTCGACGTCGACGACGTCGGCGATGATCACCGTGACGTTGTCCGTGCCGCCGCCCTTGAGCGCCAGCTCGATCATCCGGTCGGCGCAGGCCTGCGGATCCGGGATCTGGATCGCCTCGGACAGCGTCTCGTCGCTGACCATGCCGGACAGACCGTCCGAACAGATCAGGTACCGGTCACCGGCGCGGGCTTCGCGCACGGTCAGGCTCGGCTCGACCTCATGGCCGGTGAGCGCCTTCAACAGCAGCGAGCGCTGCGGGTGCACCGCGGCCTCTTCCGGCGTGATCCGGCCCTGTTCGAGAAGTTCGTTGACGAAGCTGTCGTCCCGCGTGATCTGCGAGAACTGACCGCCACGCATCAGATACGCCCGCGAGTCGCCGACGTGCACGACACCCATCCGCGAACCGGCGAACAGCACGGCGGTCAGGGTCGTGCCCATCCCGTCGAGGTCCGGGTCCTGCTGGACGAGTTCGGCGATGGCGGCGTTGCCGTTCTGGACGGCCTCACGCAGCTGAGCGAGAAGATCGTCGCTCGGATCGTCGTCGTCGAGTGGGGCGAGGGAGGCGATGACGACCTTGCTGGCCACCTCACCCGCGGCGTGACCGCCCATGCCGTCGGCGAGGGCGAGCAGGCGGGGACCGGCGTACACGGAGTCCTGGTTGCTGGAACGCACCAGGCCCCGGTCGCTGCGAGCCGCGTAGCGGAGGACGAGAGTCATGGGCGAAGCTCGATCACCGTTTTGCCGATCCGGATGGGGACTCCGAGCGGGACCCGGAGGGGTGCCGTGACCTTAGCCCGGTCGAGGTACGTCCCGTTCGTCGAGCCCAGATCTTCCACGTACCAATCCTCCCCGCGCAGGGCGATCCGGGCGTGGCGGGTCGACGCGTAGTCGTCGTCCAGCACCAGGGTCGAGTCGTCGGCGCGGCCGATCAGGATCGGCCTGCCGTCCAAGGCGATCCTGGTTCCTGCCAGCGCACCATGGGTCACGAGCAGCTGCTGCGGCGATTTCCCGCCGCGCGGCTTCTTGTTTTCCTTCTTCTTGCGACCGAACGTCGGGACGGCGACTCGCAGCCCGGAGGCCGCGTACAGATCCGAACGGACGACACGCAATGCGGCGAACACGAAGAGCCAGAGCAGCACGAGAAAGCCCACCCTGGTGAGTTGAACGACCAGCTCTGGCACTTGTTGTGTCCGCTCCCGTTTCTCCTGTACGCCGCGGAGAGCCCGTGCCGTCCGGGATGGTCGGCTCCGGACAGCGCTGCTCTCCGCGTACGACCCGAGGTGCCGATCCACCACAGGTCCCGCACCGCAATTCTGCGATACCCCCTCCGGACGCCGCCGGTCAGCCCTGCGTACGGAACACGAGAGACGAGTGGCCGACGCGGATCACGTCGCCGTCGGCCAGCTGCCAGGTCTGCACCGGGGTGCCGTTGACCGTCGTGCCGTTGGTCGAACCGATGTCCGCGAGCGTCGCGCTCTGGCCGTCCCAGGTGATCTCCAGGTGACGGCGCGAGACGCCGGTGTCCGGGAGCCGGAAGTCGGCGTCCTGGCCGCGGCCCACGACGTTCCCGCCCTGCTTCAGCGAGTACGAGCGGTTCGAGCCGTCGTCGAGCTGGAGGCTCGCGGTGAGCTGACGACCGGCCGCCGGCTGGCCGCCGTAACCGCCGCCCTGCGCGTACGGGTCCGCGGCCGGCTGGCCGTACTGCTGCTGACCGCCGCCGTACTGGTCGTACCCGCCCTGCTGCGGCTGGGCGCCGTACTGGTCGTAGCCGGGCTGCTGCGCGGCACCGCCGTAACCCTGGTCGTACCCGGGCTGCTGGGCACCGCCGTACTGGTCGTAACCCGGCTGCTGCGCGCCGCCGTAGCCCTGGTCGTACCCGGGTTGCTGGGCACCGCCGTACTGGTCGTAGCCCGGCTGCTGCGCGCCGCCGTAGCCCTGGTCGTAACCACCTTGCTGCTGGCCGCCGTACTGGTCGTAGCCGGGCTGCTGTGCGCCACCGCCGTAACCCTGGTCGTAGCCGCCCTGCTGCTGGCCGCCATAACCCTGGTCGTACCCGGGCTGCTGCTGGCCAGCCTGCTGTCCGTAGCCGTACTGGCCCTGCTGGCCGTACGGGTCACCCTGGTCGTATTGGCCGTAGCCGGGGGGCTGGCTCATTGCTGGGTCTCCTGCGTTGCTGGGTCGTGCCGACCGTGGCGAACCTTCGGCGCCGTGGGGCTTGACGTCGGGATCGACGGACGAACGGGTCTTGAACTGTCCAGTATGCAGCGCCTCGTTGCGCTCGAGCGAAACTACGACGTCACCATAGGTGTCCCATCCGTGCTCGGCGAGGTGTTCCTTGACCGCCTCCGCCAACACCGTGGTGACCCGACGCTCGTCTCCGGCCATGCGCTCGTGATCAGCCTGCCCCAGCGACACGATGTAGTGATTGGGGGCGAGCTGTCGACCACCGGCCAGCTCACGAACGTTCTCCTCGCTCTCGCGCTCAAGCGCCACCGCCACTTCCTGCGTGACGACGTTGCCACCGAACATGCGCGCGAAGGTGTTGCCCACGAGGTTCTCGAGCCGTCTGTCAAAGCGTTCGACGCGGCCCACCGGGCAACCTCCTCACACGTGTGCTTCCCCGTCGATCCTATCCGGGTACGGCCAGTCGGACACGGCCCCCGGTGAAACCCGTGAAATCCGCCTGCTACGCTTTGCGAGCTGTCAGAGAACGAAGCACTCGGGCGAGTGGCGGAATGGCAGACGCGCACGGTTCAGGTCCGTGTGTCCGAAAGGACGTGAGGGTTCAACTCCCTCCTCGCCCACTCTTGAAAGAAGGCCCCGTCGCTAGTGCGACGGGGCCTTCTTTCGCGTTGGTCGTCGCTCGTCAGTACCCGGCGGCCGAGGCCCCGAACCCCACGGTGCGGTTGGTGAGTGGGTCGGCTCTCGGCTTTCTCTGCCTCTCGTGCCTGGTTGAACGCGTTTGTGCAGCTGGTTACGGGTGCGCAGCTCGCCGGTCGCCGAGCCGGCGGGTTCTCGGAGGACTCCCCGGACAACCCGTTCGCGCGACCGACACGACGGTTGCAAGCGGTCTGACTTCCGCTCGCGTGGGATGGATTCGCGTGGCGGGGCGGTCACTTCCGGTAAGGTCGGCGGCTCACCGTGGGGAGGGGTGAGCGTGAACGAGCCACATTTCGGTGGGCAAGGCCACAGTTCGAGGGATGTTCCACGCCAGGTCAGGGCGGTGACCAAGTACTACACCAACTACGAGGACCAGCTCCGCCGGCTCGACGAGGTCTTCTGTCCGGAGAATCGCGCCGAAGGGCCGGTCATCGCCTACGTGACCGGACCGCCCGGCAGCGGCCGCAGCACCCTTTGCCGCAAGTGGGTGAACGACCAGGGGAAGGGCACCTTCCCTGACGGAACCTTCTATATCGCACTCGCGCTGGCGGCTGAGCGGGCGTCGGACGCTCTCGAAGATCTGTTGCGCGCGGTCGGGTACCGGCCGGACGAAATCCCGTCTGGCCTGGAGGCGCGGTCGGCGATGTGGCGCAGCTGGAGCTACGGAAAGAAGATCGCGCTCATCATCGACAACGCCCTGCTGCCGGCCGAGATCGCGCCGCTGATCCCCGGTGTGGGGCCCGCCGTGGTCCTCGTCGTCGCCAGTGGCGAGACCCGCAAGCTCCGGACCGGGTACCCGGGCGAACGTGTGCGGATCGATCCGTTGACCAAGGAAGCCGCCCGGCTGTTGCTCGGCCGGATGATCGGAACGGACCGGCTCGAGGCCGAATCCGGCCAGATCGATGAGCTGATCGGACTCGGCGCCCGATTGGCGGGCCCGCTCACCGTGCTCGGGGGCCTGCTCGAAGAGGAACCCGCCGCAGAAACTCTTCGTCGGATCGAGCGCAAGGGAAGCATGCTCGACGCTCTCGAGTTCGCTCCGGTTTTCGATGCCGCGTACGACTTGCTTTCGCCGCTTTGCCAAGCCTGCTACCAGGTGCTCGGGGCCCATCCGGGAGACGGCGCGGTCGCTGTGCGCACCGTCGCGGCCGTCGTCGGCGAGGGCGAGTTCGAGGTCTCCGACGCGCTTAAGGAACTGACGAGACGGCATCTCGCTCAGGAGGTCGCGGACAACCGGTACCTGATCGCGGGCAGCCTCGTCCGGGATCATGCGGCGACGAAGGCCGACGACGAACTACCACTGAGGATCGTTTCCGCCTATCGCGGTGCGGGGCTCGCGGCGGAGGCAGCGTTGCCCAACCGTGGCTGGATGGCGGAGATATGGCCACAGCTCGCGGTCGAGCCGTCGGACGGCAAGGCTGCGAGGGAATGGCTCGACGTCGAGCGCGAAAACCTGGAAGCCGTGGTCGAGTTGACTTACCGGCTGGGAAAGCACCAGTGGGTCTGTCAGTTCTGCCTGGTGCTGTGGTCTGTGCATCTCAAGGGTGAACACTCCGGTGAGATGGTCCGCGTGAACGATCGCGGGATCGAAGCCGCCCGCGCGTGGGGCAATGATCTCGCTGCCGCCGTGATGACGTTCCAGCTGGGCTTCGCCTATCGGCAGGCTTATCAAGCGGGATTCGCCGTTGCCCGGTTCCAGGAGTCGATCGACTTCGCGAGCAAAGCCGGTTCCTCCGCCGCGCTGGCGACGGCCATCGAGTCACTGGGGCTGGCGAAACTCGACCTCGGTGAGCCTGTCGAGGCGGAGGCACTCTTTCGGCGAGCTCTCGAATTGGCGAAGCAGATCGGGAACGGGCGCCGGGAGGCGGTCGCCTGTTTTCATCTGGCGAAGGTCCGTCCGCCGTCGGAGGCGCTCGAACTGCTCGACGCCGCCGAGGCGATCTTGGGTGCTGAGCACCTCAACCAGGTCAAGATCGCCTTGTGGCGAGGCAAGAAGCTGGTGGAGGACGGGGCCTATGCGGACGCGGACGCTGTTCTGACCGAGACACTCGCTTTGGCGACCGAACGATCCTTCAACCGCGAACGGGCCGAAGTCAACGAAGCGTTGGGCGACTCGGCGTTCGCGACCGATCGACCCGCCGACGCACGTGCCTACTGGGAATCGGCGAAGGAGATCTACTACTTCTACGGCTTCACCCCGGACCGCGATCGGGTCAGCGCGAAGCTCGCACAGTGACCTTCGCCGAGTAAGTCGTCGAGCCGCGACGCAAACGGAGTTCTGTCGGCGCGGCCCCGGCGTCGAGCAGGACATAGAGGACGGAGACGAACGCGGGGTCGGCGTTGTCGATCCGGAGCAGGAGACCGTCGCGGGTTTCGACCCGCCATTCGTCTTCGCTCGCCCGGATGGCCGCGGCCCGGCAGCCGGGTAGCGCTCGCAGTGTCGCGGCGGTCCAGGTGTCCGGGTCGTGGGCGATGTCGGGCCGTATCACGACTTCCGCCAGCCGCAGCAGCGCGATGTCCGGCTCGTCAGTGCCGACGACGAGATGGCTGTCCGCCCTGCCGAGCGTTCGTTTCGACCGTCCGCAGACCGGGAAACGCGACAAGGTGGCCGTCCCGTCGGCGGCGAACGACACTTCGGCCGCCCACGCCCTCGGATTCGGGGGAGCGATGTCCGGGACGGGAAGGGCCTTCAGCGTCGGTGGGCTGGGCGGCGGTGTCAGGCCGATCGCCGAGTACCAAAGGTCGCGAAGCAGATCCGCGGCCTTGCCGGGCACGGAGGTCGCGAGTTCGGTGATGTCCGCGTACTTCCCCGGTCGATGCGAGTCGATGACGTCGTCGAGCTGTGTCCGCGAATCCAGTCTGGGCGCCGTCCGCAGGAGGAGCGCGATCGGGGAATCAGGGTGGACGGTCTCTTCCGGAGCGGAACCCAGAATGATCGGCGTATCGAGGCAGGCGGAATAGAAGGTGACGGAACCATGGTCGCCGATCGTCAGATCGGCGGCGACGAGAGCCGGACGCCAGAGATCCTCGTCCTCGAGGATCAGGACACCTGCCCGTGCGCAGTCGTCGAGCCACATTTTCGTCTGCCATGGCGAATGGCCCCGGACGATATTGGGATGCAGGGCGACGGCAAGCCGGTACGAATCGTGCGCGAGCTCGTGAGCGAGTTTCAGAACCAAGGACGTGTTCGCGCCGAGCAGCGATGACGCGCCCCATGTCGACGAAACGACCACCAACCTTTGGTGCTTTTCGAGGCCGAACGCCTGCCGGTACGTCTCGCGAAGTGGTGTGCTCGCTCGCATTCTGTCGAGGCAAGGGTCGCCGGCGACGACAGCGCGTTCAGCGGCCTCGGGGCAGGCGACGCGCAGTCGGTCCAGTTGTTCCTCGTGGGAAAGAACGAT
Organism: Amycolatopsis sp. NPDC057786; assembly: GCF_042797905.1. Taxonomy (NCBI): domain Bacteria; kingdom Bacillati; phylum Actinomycetota; class Actinomycetes; order Pseudonocardiales; family Pseudonocardiaceae; genus Amycolatopsis; species Amycolatopsis sp. NPDC057786. The sequence continues at coordinate 196,756 of NZ_JBHVKW010000002.1, read as the reverse complement.
ATGGGTGGCGACCACCTCGCCGTCGTGCATCAGCCAGGGGGCGGAAAGTCCGAATACGTTTCCGGTTTCCGGTTTCCGGTTTCCGGTTTCCGGTTTCCGGTTTCCGGTTTCCGGTTTCCGGTTTCCAAGAATTTATTATAACCCATTCCGTGTGGAATGACGATGAGCGGCGCGTTGATTTCGTGCAGGTCGCCCCCGTAGCTCGCCGAAATCGCCGAGTCGAAACGGGTCCGGATCGCGCGGCTCCACGGCAAGGTGGTCACGCCGCGCGCCGCGAGGTACTCGGAGGTGCCGTCGGTGAAGGCGCTGGAACCAGGGCAGGTGAAGACGACCTGGACGCGAGGGTCACCCGCGAAGAGTTCGAGGACGTCGAACAGCCGGGTGGCGGCGGTGACGTTGTGCACGACAGCGAGGACTGTCCGCTCGGTGGCGACCGTCCTCCACTGTGGAGAGAGGGGGACAGTGGGCACGAAGGGCGATGCTACCCATCGGCGAAGGTCGAGTTCAGAAGCTCGTGGTGCCGTGTAGGTCACCCCGGCTCCCCGGCGGAGCGGTCCGCCGGGGCCGGGTCTTGATGAAACAGGTCAGTTCACGCCGACGAGGTCGACGACGAAGATCAGGGTCTCGTTCGGCTTGATGACGCCGCCGGCGCCGCGTTCGCCGTAGGCCAGGTGTGGCGGGATGACCAGCTTGCGACGGCCGCCGACCTTCATCCCGGCGACACCCTGGTCCCAGCCGGGGATGACCTGACCGGCGCCGAGGCCGAAGCGGAGCGGCTCACCGCGGTCCCACGACGCGTCGAACTGGTCGCCGGTCGAGTGCGAGACGCCGACGTAGTGCACCGAAACGGTGTCGCCGGCCTTCGCCTCCTGGCCCTCGCCGACGGTGATGTCGGACTTCTCCAGGTCGGACGGCGCGGGGCCCTCCGGGCGGTCGATCTGGGGCTTCTCCAAAGGCATGCCCACAAGCTACATCCGCTGGTCCTGGGTTCGCAGGGCGAGTGTTCCGCCGAACGGTGGCAAGAACGCGAATAGTCTTCACAAATTTGCATACCCGTGGGTAGTGTGCGCCTCGTCACTCTCCGACGACGGAGGTCTTTCATGCGACGAGGCATACGGGTCTTGACGACGCTGGCGGGGCTGACGCTGGTGGCGGGCACCGTCCCGGCACTTCAGGCGAACGCCGCGGAAACACCACCGGACTCGGTGGTGGCGGCCGCGCTCGACGACTACTGCGGCGGCCAGTGCGGTGACATCCTCCCGCCCGGCACCAAGGGGAACGCCACCCTCGCGGAGATACTGGCGCACAAGGCGTTCGGCACCCGGCCCGCGCATTCGGCCGATCAGCTCGGCAAGTACGCCTCGCTCGCGGACGGCTACAAGACGCTGACCACGGACAAGATCAACCAGTTCTTCAACGACGCCTCGTTCGGGGTGCCGTCCGGCCAGGTCGAGAGCACGATCAAACCGCGGTCGGACGTGACGATCACCCGCGACAAGGCGACCGGCGTGCCCCGGATCGTCGGCACGACGCGGCCGGGCACGATGTACGGCGCCGGATACGCCGCCGCGCAGGACCGCCTGTGGCTGATGGACATCATGCGCCGCGTCGGCCGCGGCCAGCTGACCTCGTTCGCCGGTGGTGCCCAGGGCAACCGCGAACTCGAGCAGAGCTTCTTCTCCTCGGCGCCGTACACCGAACAGGAACTGCAGAAGCAGATCGACAACGCCGCGGCCAGCGGCCCGCGCGGCGCACAGGGCAAGGCCGACGCCGAGGCCTACGTTCAAGGCGTCAACAAGTACATCGCCGACGCGCACGGCGGCCGCTACTTCCCCGGCGAGTACGTGCTCACCGGGCACGTCGACGCGATCACGAACGCCGGGACCATCGAGCCGTTCAAGCTCACCGACCTCGTCGTCCTCGCCGCGGTCGTCGGAGCGCAGTTCGGTGCCGGCGGTGGCGGGGAGGTGCAGAACGCCATCGCGAAGCTGGCGATGCAGGAGAAATACGGTCTCGAACAGGGCGACAAGGTCTGGCGGAGCCTCCGCTCCGAGGACGATCCCGAGACCGTCAAGACGCTCCACAATGGACAGACCTTCGACTACGGCAGGGCGCCGTCGAATCCGCAGGGCGCCGCGATGCCGGACAAGGGTTCGGTCACCGGGCAGCAGCTGGTCTTCGATCCGACCGGTTCCGCCGGGACGGCGACCCCCGCCAAGGTGGACGTTCCCGCACCCGAGGAGCAGAAGGCCGTCCGCGGCATCTTCGACGACGGTGTCCTGCCGGGCAACATGCTGTCGGAGAAGCACGGCATGTCCAACGCGCTGGTGGTCTCCGGCGCGAAGACCGCGAGCGGTCACCCGATCGCCGTCTTCGGCCCGCAGGCCGGCTACTTCGCGCCGCAATTGCTGATGCTGCAAGAAATCCAGGGTCCGGGCATCAGCGCCCGCGGCGCCTCGTTCGCGGGGATCAGCATGTACGTGCTGCTCGGCCGCGGCAAGGACTACTCGTGGAGCGCGACGTCGGCGTCGCAGGACATCGTCGACACCTACGCCGTCGAACTGTGCGAGCAGAACGGTTCCGCGCCGACGAAGAACTCCAACTTCTACCGGTTCCGCGGCCAGTGCCTGCCGTTCGAGATCGTCGAACGCAAGAACGCCTGGAAGCCCACCGTCGCCGACGGCACGGCCGAAGGCTCGTACACCCTGCGCAGCTTCCGCACCAAGTACGGTCCGGTGACGAGCCGGGCGCTGGTCGGCGGCAAACCGGTGGCGTACGCGTCGCTGCGGTCGACGTTCCAGCACGAGATCGACACGATCATCGGCTTCCAGAAGTTCAACGACCCGGACGCGATCAAATCCGCGCGGGACTTCCAGGCCGCGGCGGCCGACGTCAACCAGACCTACAACTGGTTCTACGCCGACTCGCGTGACGTCGCGTACTTCAACTCCGGCTCGAACCCGGTCCGCAACCCGAACGTCGACCCGGCCATGCCGGTGAAGGGCGACGCCGGATTCGACTGGCAGGGCTGGAACCCCGACGGCAACCTCGCGAACTACACGCCGTCGTCGCAGCATCCGCAGTCGATCAACCAGGACTACTACATCAGCTGGAACAACGCGCAGGCCAACGGCTACGCGGCCAGCGGCGCGGACAAGAGTTCCGTGCACCGCGGTGATCTGATCGACGCGCGGGTCAAGAAGCTGATCTCCAGCGGCACCAAGGTAACGCGCGTGAACCTCACACAGGCCATGGAGGAGGCCGCGCTCGCCGACCTCCGCGCGGAGAAGGTGCTGCCGGAACTGTTCAAGGTGATCGACAAGGCGCCGGTGACCGGTCCGGCCGCGGACGCGGTGGCGAAGTTGAGGACCTGGCTCGCCGCGGGCGGTCTGCGTTCGGAGACCTCACCGGGCAGCAAGACCTACGCCAACGCCGACGCGATCCGCATCATGGACGCCTGGTGGCCCCTGCTGGTGAACGCCCAGTTCAAACCCGGTATGGGTGACGCCTACGGCCCCATGGTCGGGGTGCTGAAGATCAACGAGTCACCGTCGGGCTGGCAGAACGAGGTTCCCGGCAAGCACGTCGGCCAGTCGCACGCGGGCTCGTCGTACCAGGCGGGCTGGTGGGGCTACGTGCACAAGGACATCCGTTCGGTGCTCGGGCAGAACGTCGCCGGTCCGCTCGCCGTGAAGTACTGCGGTGGCGGCGACCTCAACGCCTGCCGCCAGGTGCTGCTCGACTCGCTGACTCAGGCGGCCGCGCAGCCGGCCAACACCGTGTATCCCGGTGACGGCGACTGCGCCGCTGGCGACCAGTGGTGCGCCGACACGATCATCCACCGCGCGCTCGGCGGCATCACGCAGGACAAGATGAGCACGCAGAACCGGCCGACCTTCCAGCAGGTCGTGGAGTTCCCGGCGAAACGCGGTGACAACATCGCGAACCTCGCCACCGGCCGCTCGGTGAGCGCGACCAGCCACGAAACGGGCTGGTACAACTCGCCGCCGTCCAAGGCCATCGACGTCGACTTGTCGACACGCTGGGCGAGCGATTGGAGCGACAACCAGTCGATCACCGTGGACCTCGGCTCGGTGCAGCGCGTTTCCCGCGTGGTCCTGCGGTGGGAATCGGCGTACGGCAAGGCGTACAAGGTGCAGGTCTCGTCCGACGGGACGAACTGGCGGAACGTGGCGTCCATAGTGGACGGAGACGGCGGGCAGGACAACGTCGCCTTCGAAGCCGTGGACGCCCGTCATGTCCGGATGGCCGGTGTCCAGCGCGGGACGAAGTACGGCTATTCCCTTTACGAGTTCGAGGTGTACGCCCACTAGCGGCGGAAGGTTACGGTGGCGGGGTGGACACGAACGACTGGTCACCCCGCACCCTCGCCGTCGCCGCCGGACGCCCGGAGGGCCCCGGCGAACCGCTGAACGTGCCGATCGTCGCGGCGAGCACCTTCGACGCCGGCGCCGACCGCGCGTATTCGCGGGAGGACGGCACCCCGACCTGGGAAGCCCTCGAAGCCGCGATCGGCGCGCTCGAAGGCGGGCACGCCACCGCGTTCGCCTCGGGGATCGCGACGCTCAGCGCCGTCGTCGACACCCTGCCGGTCGGCGCGAAGGTCTGCGTCCCGACGTTCTCCTACGCGGGATCGCGGGGTCTGCTCGCGCACGCGCAGCGCACCGGACGCCTGGTGGTGACCGAGATCGCGCCGGACGACACGGACGCGTGGGTCGCCGCCGCGGACGCCGACCTGCTCTGGCTCGAATCGCCGACCAACCCGACACTCGACGTCATCGACATCGAGACGATCGCCGCCGCCGCGAACGGCCTGGTCGCCGTGGACAACACGTTCGCCACCCCGCTCGGGCAGCGGCCGCTGGACCTCGGCGCCGACATCGTCGTGCACAGCGCGACGAAACTCATCGGCGGCCACAGTGATCTGCTGCTCGGCCTGACCATCGCGGCCGACGAAGGCGTCGCGAAGGACCTGCGCGACGCGCGCACCAGGTTGGGCGCGACGCCGGGAGCGCTCGAAGCGTGGCTCGCGCTGCGCGGGCTGCGGACGCTCCCGGTCCGCCTCGCCGAGCAGACGCGCACGGCCGCACTGCTGGCGGCGCGCCTGGTCGACCACCCGGCCATCACCCGGGTGCGTTATCCCGGCTCCGGCACGATGATCGCGTTCGAACTCCCGGACGCGGAGACCGCGGACAAGGTCATCGGTTCGCTGCGGCTGATCCGCGCCGCCACCAGCCTCGGCGGCGTGGAGAGCCTGGTCGAGCGCCGGGCCTGGCTGGCAGGCGACGCCCACGTGCCCGCCGGGCTCGTCCGGTTCAGCGTCGGGCTCGAAGATCCGGAAGATCTCTGGACGGATCTGGCCTCGGCGCTCGGTTAGCTTGAGCACGTGGACGAGACGAAACCGCCCCGGCGGCTCGGTCAGTTGCTGTGGGGCCTGTTCTGGCTCCTGGTGCTCGGCTTCCTCGCGATGGTCGCGGCGGGCCTGCTGGCCGAGCTCGCGGCGTCGCCCTGCCCGAGTGACACGATCTGGGCCTGCGCCGCCGAAAACCGGACCTTCGCCACCTTCCTGCCCGCGATCGGGTTCGGCCTCGGCCTCCTGGTCGCGGTGGCAGGCGGAGGCCGGGCGGTGCGGAACCGGACGTCGCCGACGCCCTGGCTGTTCGGCGCGGGCCTCCTCGGTGTGCTCTCCCTCGCCGTGGCCCTGTTCCTGGTGTTCTGATCGTGACCTTCGGGTTGCCGGGCACCGGCTTCCGGCCGTAAATGGTCAGTACTTCACCGAAAGGTAGCCCGAACGTGTGAACCGGTCGGTGACAAGGGTGCGGAGAGTCTTCGAAAAAGGGGGATCCGGCCAGGGAGACGGGTGATTCCCGGCGGTTTCACGGCCGGGAAAAAAATACTTCCGCACCGCAACCGATCCGGCCCTCCGGGTGTTAACATTCCCTTCGTCGCCGCGAGATTCTCCTTCTGCTGAGCGACTTGGGTCCTTGTATCGAGCAAGGAAATACCGGCGTTACCGGTTTCCTCAGTGGTTCTTGTCACGACTTTTCGGCTACGGCCCCGCCGTGCTTTTCCGGCAGGATCACGCTGTCACCCGAACGTGGGATTCCTTTCGGGTGGTCTCAGGGTGGGGGTCACCCTGTGTTGCGATGTTTTCCACTGGGAGATCATTTTGAAGAAGACGTTGGGCCGCCTCGCGGGCGCGGTCCTGGCCGGCGCGGTCATCTCGCTGGCCGTGACGCCGGTCGCGATGGCGCAGACCGAGACGACGACCACGCCTCCGGCTCCGTCGAGCGAGACTTCGTCCTCGACTCCGGCCGCGCCGTCCTACTCGGGCGGCAAGGTGACGACGGAGACGAGCGCCCCGGCCTCGTCGTCCTCGCAGGAGCCGACGCCGACCAGCAGCGGCAAGCCGACTTCCGGCAAGCCGTCGCCGACCTCCACCTCGGAGAAGCCGACCACCACCACCGCCCCGCCGGAGGAGCCCTACGTCGACAACGTCGGCGCCGGGTACATCGGTGAGAACGGTTACGGCGCGCTGGTCATCGCCTGCGAGTCGGGCGAGCCGTCGAACGTTTCGGCGCCGGACTTCGACACCGTGTACGGCAACCAGGCCGAGGACGACGGCCGGTACTGGGTCTACATCGTGAAGGTCAAGAAGTCCTTCAAGGGCAACTCCAGCACCTTCACCTGGACCTGCGACGGCAAGCCGGGCAAGGCCGACATCGAGTTCGAGACGGCCATCGGCGGCGGCGCGGCCACCCCGGGCAAGCCGGAGAAGCAGGTCAAGTACGCCCCCAAGGGCGGCATCGAGACCGGTTTCGGCGCCACCGCGGCCTGATCGATGTCGATGAATTTCCTGAGGCGGGGTGGCCGCGCGGTCGCGGCCACCCTGGTCCTTTCCCTCGCACTGACCGGGTGCGGTTCCGAAGATCCGGCGCCCGCGGCGCAGCAGGCACCGGCGGAATCGACCGTCCCGGTCACGAAGCCCTTCAGCGGCACCAGGCCGACGAACGTGAAGATCCCCAAGATCGGCGCGGAGTCGAACCTGATCGCCGTCGCGGTCAACAAGGACGGCAAGATGGCCGTCCCTTCGGCGAAGAAGCCGATGCAGGCCGCCTGGTACCAGCTTTCCCCGGTGCCCGGCGACGTCGGCCCGGCGATCCTGCTCGGCCACGTCGACGGCAACAAACAGCCGGGCATCTTCCACAAGCTCAAGGACGTCAACCCGGGTGACGAGGTGCTCGTCGACCGCAGCGACGGCAAGAGCCTGAAGTTCGTGGTCGAGAAGAAGGACCAGGTTCCCAAGGACCAGTTCCCCGAGGAAGCGGTCTACGGCAACACGGACAAACCGCAGCTGCGGCTGATCACCTGTGGTGGTGTCTTCGATCAGGAAGAGCACAGCTACAAGGACAACGTGATCGTCTACGCGAACCTGGTCGCCTGACGAGTGCTATGAAAGGACCTTTCCTTGCAAATTTGGCAAGGAAAGGTCCTTTCATAGCATCGGGAGGACCCGCTCAGCCCAGGCCCGCGGCCGGGAACGGGAACCCGTCGGGAGCCACCGCCTCGGTGTCGACCCACTTCCGCATCCCCGCGTCGCACGCCGCGTAACCCCAGTTGATCAACCGCTCCTGCAGCACTTCCGGCAGCTTCGTCAGACGCGTCCGGGTCTCCGCCAGCTTGTGCGTGAGATCTACGGGCGCCTTCAGTGAATCCTTGAGCTCGAAGTTCTCGAGATCGACATAGGAACCCCAGTAGGCGCCACTGAAATCCTTCTCCACATAGGACTTCAGCAGCGCGCCCCGCCGCAGCTCGCGCACCTGGTTGTCGATCACGTCGAGGACGCGCAGCAGTTGCCGCCCCCAGTCGCGAGGGATCTTCCGCCTGACCTTCATCCGCTTGCCCGCGTCGCTGACCAGCACCGTCGCGTGGCCCTCGACCGGGTCCAGGCCGAGGTTGTCGTAGACGCCGGCGTCGCTCAGCACGATCTTGCGTTTCCGGTCCTCCGAATGCGGGTCTTGGATCACGACGGGCGAAAGCATCGGCGGGAACGCCGAAGACGCGGCCACCGCGGTCGCGAGCGGGATGTTCCCGTGCGGCCCGTTCTGCCGGAAGAACCACCACAGCGCGCCGTCCTGGAGGTTCGTCGCGGTGAAGACGAACTGCGGGCCGCCGGGGTCGATGTCCTTGAGACAGCAGTCGCCGAACAGGTGCTTCGCGTACACCCGCGCGAGTTCCTCGCCGGCGCTCCGCCAGGGAATCGCCATGGCCAGCAAGGTCACCGGGATGTCGAGCCGGGTGCGCGCGAGATTTCGCACCGGTGCGACGACCTTGTCGTGGAAGTTGTCCGCGACACCGTTTTCGAACTTCAGGTCCGACCACGCGTACGCGAGCACGCCCGCGGCGATCGAGCCGCCCGAGACGCTCGAGAACGTCGAGATCTTCGACAGCCAGCCGAGTTCGTTGAGCCGCCACAGTGCCCCGGTGTGGAACAACATCGCGCGGTAACCGCCGCCGGACAGCGCGAGACCGACACCTTGGCGCGCTGTCGAAGGCTTCTTCATATCCCCCACCTGAGCGAGTGTAGAGGCGGGTCAAGCAAGCAGGGGCCGCAAGAGGCGACGTTGCTCCTCGGGGACGTATTCGGCGTAGTTGTCGTACAGGGCTTGCTTCGCCAGCCTCGACGCACGCTCGCCGTCGGAGTCGCGGATCGCGCCCAGTACCTCTTCGTGGTGTGCCAGCCAGTTGCGCATCAGCGCAGTCCGGTCGTCGGCGTGCTCCAGCTTGTCCTCGATGAGCTCCAGGACGACCCCGCGGACGACCTCGCCGCTGATCACCAGCAGCGGATTCCCGGTCGCGCGGGCGATGGCCTCGTGGAACGCGACGTCCGCGTGGGAGAACTCCGCGAAACCCTTCGAGACGCCCTCGCGCATCGCCTCCAGCGCGGTGTCCAGCTCGGCGAGATGGTCTTCGGTCCTGAGCTGCGCGGCGAGCAGATGTGCGGAACCGTCGAGGACCATGCGGAACTGCAACAGCTCGGACAGGCCGATGTGGTCGGCGCGCGCGAGCCGGTGCATCGACCGGTGCAACGCGGCGGGGGAGGCGGCCAGGACTTCGGGCCCGCGCGGGTCGCCGGGGCGCGAGCGGATCATCTCCGCCGCCTGCAGCACACGCAGCGCCTCGCGCACGGTCGAGCGGCCGACGTCGAACTGCACCATCAGTTCGCGTTCGCTCGGCAGCCGGTCGCCCGGTTTGATCCGGCCGCTGAACACGGCTTCCTCGATCTGCTCGACGACACGCTGGTACGCGCGGACAGGGGCGATCGGCTCGAATTCCATCTTGACCCTGCCGTCTCGTCTGGTTTACTGGTCAGACCAGTCTACCGGTCAGGGGGCAGGATGAAAGCCCGGATTCACGCGGCGGTGGCAGCGTTCCTGCTGGTGGTGTCCGGCTGCAGCGCGGGATCGAGTGCCACGGTGGCCAAGGATCCCGGCACCCTCGCCATCGGCTACACCGCCGAACCCGCGAACTTCGACTTCACCCGCACGGACGGCGCCGCCATTCCGCAGGCCTTGCTCTACAACGTCTACGAGGGCCTGGTGAAACTCGACGCGGACGCGAAGATCGTGCCGCTGCTGGCCGAATCGTGGACGATCTCGGAAGACCGCAGAACCTACGACTTCAAGCTCCGGAAGAACGCGAAGTTCAGCGACGGGGCACCGTTCACCGCCGAGGACGTCAAGTTCTCGCTGATGCGCGTGAAGACCGACTGGACCGTGTCGATCAAGTCCACAATGGACGTGGTCGACCGGGTCGACGTCGTGGCGCCGGATCACGCGCGTGTCGTGCTCACGAAACCCAGCAACGGCTGGCTGTTCAGCCTCACCAGCCGCCTCGGCGCGATGTTCAGCCGCACCGGTGTCGCGGATCTGGCGAACAAACCGATCGGCACCGGGCCGTACACGGTGTCCTCGCGCAGGCGCGGCGATTCCATCGTGCTCAAGCAGAATCCCGCGTACTGGGGCAGGAAACCGGCGTACTCGACGGTGGTCCTCAAGTACATCAAGGATCCGACGGCGCTCAACAACGCCTTGCTCAGCAACGGGATCGACGTCATCTCCGCGATCACCGTGCCGGATTCGATCCCGCAGTTCCAGAGCGACGACCGGTTCACCGTCGTCGAAGGCACGACCAACAGCGAGGTCACGCTCGCGTTCAACAACGCGCGCCCACCGCTGAACGACGTCCGCGTGCGGCGAGCGCTGTCGTACGCCATCGACCGGAAGGCCTTGCTGGACACGGCTTGGGGCGGCCGCGGCACGCTCATCGGCAGTATGGTCCCGCCGACGGACCCCTGGTACGAGGACCTTGCGAACGCGTACCCGTTCGATCCCGCGAAGGCGAAAGCGCTGCTCGCGGAAGCGGGCCAGCCGAATCCGACACTGCGGCTGAGGATTCCCAACCTGCCGTACGCCGTCTCGTCCGCGCAGGTGGTGGCGTCGCAGCTGGCTGACGTCGGGGTCACGGTGACGATCGAGCCGCTGGATTTCCCGGCGGTGTGGCTCAAGCAGGTCTTCACCGACCGCGACTACGACCTGTCGATCATCCAGCACGTCGAGGCGCGCGACATCGTGACCTTCGGCAGGCCGAAGTACTACTGGGGTTACGACAGCAAGCCCGTCCAGCAGAACCTGGCGAAGGCCGACGCCGGAACGCCCCAGGAGCAGGTCGACGCGATGCGCCAGGTCGCGCGGCGGCTGTCCGAAGACGCCGCCGCGGACTGGCTCTTCCTGTTCCCCAACGTGATCGTGGCGAAGAACAAGGTGACCGGGTTCGTCCGCAACCAGGTCAGCGAGTCCTTCGATCTCACGGGATTGGCGCCGCGATGACGGTCAAGGTGCTCCGCCGACTCGGGATCCTCGTGGCCAGCGTGCTGGTCGCGTCCATCGTGGTGTTCCTGTTCATGGCCGTACTGCCGGGCGATCCGGCGCAGGTCGCGCTCGGCGTCAACGCGACGCCGGAGCTGGTCGCGAAGACGCGCGCCGAGTTCGGCATCGACAGGCCGTTGGTGACGCAGTACTTCGACTGGATCGGCGGTGTCCTGCAAGGCGACTTCGGCCGCTCGTACGTCACGCGCGAGGAGATCGGGCCCGCGCTGACCGACCGCCTCGGCGTGACGTTGTGGCTGGTCGGGGCCGGGATGCTGGTGGCGCTGCTGATCGCCGTCCCGGCCGGGACGTTCGCCGCGGTGCGGCACCGGAAGGCCGACGGCACCGCGCTTTCCGGGCTGTCGCAGATCGGCGTCGCGATCCCCGCGTTCCTCGCCGGCATCATCCTGGTGCAGATCTTCGCGGTGCAGTTGCGCTGGCTGCCCTCCGGCGGCTGGACACCGCCCGTGCAGGACCCTGGCGAATTCCTCCGCGGCCTGGTCCTGCCCGCGCTGTCGCTGGGGCTCGTCCAGGGCGCGGTGCTCACGCGCTACGTCCGGTCCGCGGTGCTCGACACGCTGGGCCAGGACTATCTGCGCACGGCACGGTCCAAGGGACTGCGGCCGTTCCCGGCGCTGTTCCGCCATGGTCTGCGCAACGCCGCCGTGCCGGTGGTGACGGTGCTCGGCCTGCAACTGTCGACCCTGCTGATCGGCGCGGTCGTCGTCGAGCGCGTGTTCGTCCTGCCGGGGCTGGGCAGCATGCTGCTCGACTCGGTGGCGTCGCGGGATCTGTTGTCCGTGCAGGGGATCGTGCTGGTCCTGGTGGTCGGCGTGCTGCTGGTGAACTTCGTGGTCGACGTCCTCTACACGGTGCTCGACCCGAGATTGCGGGGTTCCTGATGCGTAGCCGCACTCTCGTCGTCGGTGGCGTGCTCGTCGCGCTGATCGTGGTCGCCGCGCTGCTTTCGTTCGTGTGGACGCCGTTCGACCCGGTGAAGGTCGACGCGGCCAACCGCCTGCACGACTTCAGCGGCGCCAATCCGCTGGGCACCGACAGCTTCGGCCGTGACGTGCTGAGCCAGCTCATGGTCGGCGCGCGGACCACGCTGTACGTCGGTGTGGTCGCGGTCGGCATCGCCGCGCTGATCGGGACGCCGCTGGGCATCCTCGCGGGGATGTCGTCGCGCTGGCTCGGCGAGTTCGTCATGCGGGTCAACGATCTCGTGCTCGCGTTCCCCGCGTTGCTGTTGGCGATCATGTTCGGCGCGGTGTTCGGGGCGGACACGCTGACCGCGATGGTGGCGATCGGCATCGCGACCATCCCGTCGTTCGCGCGGATCGCGCGGTCGGGGACGCTGCAGGTGATGAGCAGCGAGTTCGTGCTGGCCGCGCGGTCGGCCGGGCGCTCGCGGCTGAACATCGCGGCGCGGCACGTGCTGCCGAACATCTCCGGGCTGCTGATCGTGCAGGCGTCGGTGTCGTTCGCGATCGCCGTGCTCGCGGAGGCGGCGCTGTCGTTCCTCGGGTTCGGCACGCGGCCGCCGACGCCGTCGTGGGGGCGGATGCTCCAGGAATCGCAGATGTTCCTGACCCTGCACCCACGGCTCGCACTCGTGCCCGGCGTCGCGATCGCCATCGCCGTCCTCGGCTTCAACCTGCTCGGTGACGGCCTCCGCGATCGTCTCGACCCCCGATTGGCGGCGCGGCTATGACCCTCGAAGTGCACGGTCTCGGCATCTCCGGGCTGGTCCGCGACGTCTCGTTCGGCATCGCGCGCGGTGAGCGGGTCGGCCTGATCGGCGAGTCGGGTTCCGGGAAGTCGTTGACAGCGCTGTCGATCATGGGCCTGCTGCCCGAAGAACTCGCCGCGTCCGGCTCGGTGGAACTCGACGGACGCGAACTGCTGGGCGCGCCGGAGAAGGAACTGTCGCGGCTGCGCGGCAACGAGATGTCGATGGTGTTCCAGGAACCGATGACCGCGCTGAACCCGGCGATGCGGGTCGGCGCGCAGGTGGCCGAACCGATGCGGATCCACCGCAACGGGGGGAAACATCGCGAGGCGGCCGAGGCGTTGCTGGAGTCCGTGGGGCTGCCCGGCGTCGCTCGAGCGTATCCACATCAGCTCTCGGGCGGGCAGCGGCAGCGTGTCGTCCTCGCGATCGCGCTGGCCAACGATCCGAAGCTGCTGATCTGCGACGAGCCGACGACGGCGCTCGACGTCACGGTGCAGGCGCAGATCCTGGAGCTGATCCTCGACGGCGTCCGGGAGCGGGAGAGCGCGCTGCTGTTCATCACGCACGACCTCGCCGTCGTGGCGTCGGTCTGCGAGCGGGTGCTGGTGATGCTGGACGGCGAGATCGTCGAAGCGGGCACCACCCGCGAGGTGCTGACCTCACCGAAGCACGAGTACACGAAGAAGCTTTTGGCCGCTTCGGATCTGGAGGCGAGCCGATGATGATTTCGGTCAGGGGCCTGGAACGCCGCTACACGCGACGCGACGTCCATGCGCTGCGCGGAGTCTCGTTCGACGTCGCGGCAGGTCAGCGGTTCGGTATCGTCGGCGAGTCGGGTTCGGGAAAGTCCACTTTGGTCAGATTGCTGGCCGCGCTCGACAAGCCGACGGCGGGCAGTGTCTCGTTCCAAGGCCGGCGCATCGACACCCTGCCCGAACGCAAACTCGGCTTCCTGCGGTCGGAACTGCAGATCGTCTTCCAGGATCCGATGGGTTCGCTCGATCCGCGGATGCGGGTGCGCGACATCATCTCCGAACCCTTGGGGCGGCGGGATCCCGCACGGGTTTCGGAGCTGCTGAAGGCGGTCGGGCTGCCCGAAGACGCCGCCGGCCGCTACCCGCACCAGTTCTCCGGCGGGCAACGGCAACGCATTTCGATCGCGAGGGCGCTCGCGCCGAATCCGAGCGTCCTCATCGCGGACGAACCGGTGAGCGCGCTCGACGTCTCGGTGCGGAAGCAGATCCTCGACCTGCTCGCGTCGCTGGTCGAGCTGTACTCGCTGACGCTGATCTTCGTCTCGCACGATCTCGGCGTGGTGCGGCACGTCTGCGACCGGGTCGCGGTGATGCGGCGCGGCGAGATCGTCGAGATCGGCGACGTCGACCAGGTCTACGACGCGCCGGAACACGAATACACCAGGGAACTGCTGGCGGCCGCGCCGAATCTGCGGGCCGAGCTGGCAAGGCTGCGGGGAGGGGACGATGGCTGAGTATCCGGAAGGGCTGCCGATCGGCGACGGCTGGGTGTCCACTATGGACACATTGCCGGTGGAGTTCCCGTACGACGGGAGCGAGATCGGCCGGGCGCCGGTCGGGACGCCGGAGCTGGCCACGCGCGCGATCGACGAGGCCGTCGCGGTGTTCAAGCAGGTCGCGGCCCTGCCGTCGCGGACCCGGCGGTCGCTCCTGAACGACGTCGCCGCGGCTCTGGAAGCACGACGCTCCGAATTCGAGCAGCTTCTGGTTCTCGAAACCGGCAAGCCGCTGGTCGACTGCCGGGTCGAGGTCGCGCGCACGATCGTCACCTGGCAGGCCGCCGCCGAGGAGGTCTCGCGGCTGCACGGCGAGACCGTGCCGCTCGACCTGCTGCCGTCCGGCGACGGGCTGGTCGGGTTCTGGAAACGCAAGCCGATCGGTGTCGTGGTCGGTATCGCCGGGTTCAACTATCCGCTGTTGCTGGCGTCGCACAAGATCGCGCCCGCCATCGCCGCGGGCTGCCCGGTGGTGGTGAAACCGGCGCCGCAGACGCCGTTGGCGACGTTGTGGCTCGTGCATCTGGTGCGCTCGCTGACCGATCTGCCCGCGATGGTCCAGCTGGTCACCGGCGACGCCGCCGTCGGCTCGGCGCTGGTCACGGACCGGCGGGTCGGCGCGGTGTCGTTCACCGGATCCGCGCTGGTCGGGCACCGGATCGCGCGCGACGCCGCGCCCACGAAGACGTTGCTGGAGCTGGGTTCCAACGCCGCTCTGGTGGTCGCCGAGGACGCGGATCTCGACGCGGCCGCGGACGCCGTGCTGCGCGGCGGGTTCTACGCGTCCGGGCAGGCCTGCATCTCGGTGCAGCGGGTCCTGGTCGTCGACGCGGTCGCCGAGGAGTTCACCGAACGGGTGCTGGCCAGGCTCGGCGAGGTCGTCATCGGTGACCCGAGAGACGAGAAGACGCGGGTCTCGGCGCTGATCGACCCGGGGTCCACGAGGCGCGTCCAGGAGTGGGTCGACAAAGCGACTTCGGCCGGTGCGCGGCTGGTCGGCGGCGGTGTGGAGGGCACGGTGATCCGGCCGGCCGTGCTGCTCGACGTGCCCGACGGCCTCGAATGCTGGGACGAGGAGATCTTCGGCCCGGTCGTCTGTATTCGTCGGGTGTCCTCTGTGGACGAAGCGTTCGACGCGGTCAACGCGTCGCGCTACGGGCTGCACGCCTCGGTGTTCAGCACGTCCTTGAAGACCGCGTTCCGCGCGCTCGACGAACTCGAAGTCGGCGGCGTGGTGGTCAACGAGGTACCCGGGTTCCGGTCCGACACCATGCCGTACGGCGGCGTGAAGGATTCCGGCATCGGGCGGGAAGGGCCGCGGTTCGCGGTCGAAGAACTGACCGTGACGAGGATGGCGGTGCTGCGCCCGTGAGCTACGAGAACCTGTTCCGGCTGGACGGAAAGCGAGCCGTCGTCCTCGGCGGTGGCAGCGGGATCGGCCGCGAATCCGCGAAGGCGCTGGCCGCGCACGGCGCTGAGGTGATCGTCGCGGACCGCGATGTCGCCGCCGCCAAGGAAACCGGCGTTGGCGAGGCGTACGAGATCGACCTGCTCTCGGACGGTGCGGCCGCGCGGGCGGCGGCCGAACTCGGCGAGATCGACGTCGTCGTGCTGACCGCCGCGACCAACGTGCGCAAACGGCTGCTGGAGTACACACGCGAGGAATTCGATCGGGTGATCGCGCTGAACCTCGGCGCCACCTTCGAGGTCGTCCGCGCGTTCGGCGCCGGAATGGTCGACCGCGGGCGGGGGAGCATCATCGGGTTCTCCTCGATCCGCGGCACCACCGTCGAGCCTGGTCAAGGCCCGTACGCGGCGACGAAAGCCGGACTGGTGCAGCTGTTCCGCACGGCCGCGGCGGAGTTCGGCCCGGCCGGGGTACGGGTCAACGCGATCGCGCCCGGCGTCGTCGAGACTCCGCTGACCGCCCAGATCAAAGCGAATCCGGCCTGGTACGACGCGTACGCGACCAAGGGCGCGCTCGGCCGATGGGCGCGTCCGGACGAACTCGCGGGCGCCGTCGTCTACCTGGCGTCGGACGCGTCGTCGTTCGTCACCGGCTCCGTGCTGGCGGTGGACGGCGGCTGGACCGCAGTCGATGGCCGCTTCGAACCACCCGCGACGTGAGGAGCCTGTCCGTGCCGGAGTTGCCTGATCTGACCGCTGTCGAACTGGTCGCGCAGTACCGTGCCGGGACGCTGTCGCCGGTCGAGGTCACCGAAGCCGTCCTCGCCCGCGTCGAGGTACGCGAACCCGAACTGCACGCGCTCTACGCGTACGACCCGAGCGGCGCGCGCGAAGACGCGAAGGCGTCCGAAAGCCGTTGGCACGCCGGGGAACCGCTCGGCCCGATCGACGGCGTTCCCTTGACGCTCAAGGAGAACATCGCGACCCGCGGTACCCCGGTCCCGCTCGGCACGGCTGCCACCTCGCTGGCGCCGGCGCCCGAAGACGCCCCGGCGGGCGCTCGCGTGCGCGAGTCCGGCGGAGTCCTGCTGGGCAAGACGACCATGCCGGACTACGGGATGCTGACGTCCGGGCTGTCGAGTTTCCACACCGCGTCGCGGAATCCGTGGGACACCACGCGCACGCCCGGCGGCTCCAGCGCCGGTGCCGGTTCGGCGGCCGCCGCGGGTTACGGCCCGCTGCACGTCGGCACCGATATCGGCGGCTCGATCCGGCTGCCCGCCGGCTGGTGCGGCCTGGTCGGGCTGAAGCCGAGTTTCGGCCGGGTGCCGGTGGATCCGCCGTTCCTCGGCCGCGTCGCCGGGCCGATGACGCGGACCGTGGCCGACACCGCGCTGCTGATGAGCGTTCTGTCCGGTGTGGACGATCGCGACCACCTCTCGCTGCCTGCGTCCTCTGTGGACTGGGCGTCGCTGTCCTGCGAGGTCAAGGGGCTGCGGATCGGGCTGCACCTCGACCCCGGCGTCGGGCTTCCGGTGCTGCCTGAGACGATCGCCGCCGTCACCGAAGCCGCCCGTGCCTTCGAGGCCGCGGGTGCCGTGGTCGAGCCGGTTTCCCCGTTCCTGCGCCGCGAAATGCTCGACGGCCTCGACACGTTCTGGCGCGTCCGGGCCTGGTCGGACATGTCCGCGCTGCCCGAAGACCGCCGCGCGAAGGTCCTGCCGTACATCGCCGACTGGGCCGCCGGCGGCGCCGACGTCAGCGGTGTCGACGCCTACCGCGGTTTCGCGCAGATCGACGCCATCGCCGTCGCGACCCTGCGCGCGACCGAACGCTTCGACGTCGTCCTGTCACCGACCTGCCCGGTCTCGGCCCCGCCCGCCGAGTGGCCGTCGCCGACCAACGACCCGCGCCGCCCGTTCGAACACATCGCGTTCACCGTGCCGTACAACATGTCCGGCCAGCCCGCGGTGTCGATCAACTGCGGCTACACGAGCGACGACCAGCCCATCGGCCTCCAGATCAGCGGCCGCCGCTTCGCCGACCTCGACGTCCTTCGCGCCGCTGCCGCCTACGAAACCCTTCGCCCCACTCCGCGCCCCTGGCCCTGACCCGCGTTTAGTCCTCTGAATGCGGTCCTTGCGTGTGCAACTACCGCATCCAGCGGACTAAACGCGTCAGTTGCTTTGCCGACCGGCAACAGAAAGCGTGAGCTGAAGGACGCTTTCCCCGCATACGACGTGGGTAAAGCGCCCTTCACCGCGTCTTATGCGGGTATGGCGTCCTTCAGCTCCCGCCGCCGATCGCTTCGGCCAGCGCCAGGATCCGCCGCGCGTTGTCCACGTGCAGGTTCTCGATCATCCGCCCGTCCACGGTCACGACGCCCTGCCCGGCCGCCTGTGCCTCTTCGAACGCCGCGATGATCTTGCGCGAGCGCGTGATCTCCTCCTCCGACGGCGCGAAGATCCGGTTGCACGGCTCCAGTTGCGCCGGGTGGATCAGCGTCTTGCCGTCGAAGCCGAACTGACGTCCCTGAACGCATTCCGCCTCGAAGCCTTCGAGGTCCTTCACGTCGTTGTAGACGCCGTCGAGGATCGCCTTGCCGGTCGCCCGCGCGGCCAGCAGCGCGAGCGAAAGCCCGCCCAGCAGCGGCGCGCGGCCGGGGACGAACTCGGCGTGCAGTTCCTTCGCCAGGTCGTTCGTGCCCATGACCAGCACGGTCAGCCGTTCGGACGCCGACGCGATCTCCTCCGCGTGCAGCATCGCGACCGGCGTCTCCACCATCGCCCAGATCTTCGTGTGGTCCGGCGCGCCGCCGAGTTCCAGTGCGCGCTCGATGTTGTGCACCTCGGCGGCGGAGTTCACCTTCGGCACCACGATCGCGGCCGGACCCGCCTGCGCGGCGGCGCGGAGGTCGGCGTCGTGCCATTCGGTGTCGAGGCCGTTCACGCGGATGGTCACCTCGCGCGAGCCGTACTCCTTCGACGACGCGGCCGCGCAAACGCGTTCACGCGCGGCTTCCTTCGCGTCGGGCGCGACGGCGTCTTCGAGGTCGAGGATCAGCCCGTCCGCGTCCAGCGTCTTGGCCTTTTCCAGCGCTCTTTCGTTCGCGCCGGGCATGTAGAGGACGGAACGCCGGGGGTTCATTCGGAAGCCTCCTTCGTGGCCGCGTCGTACGCGGCGGCGAGTTCAGGATCGTCCGCGGCGAGCGCGTCCGCGAGTTCGGCGACCACCCGGCACTGCTTCACCGAAGCGTCGTCCTGCATCTTCCCGTCGATCATCACCGCACCGGTGCCATCACCCATCGCGGCGATCACGCGGCGTGCCCAGGCGACGTCCTCGGGCGAGGGCGAGAACACCCTCTTGGCGATGTCGATCTGCACCGGGTGCAGGCTCCAGGCGCCCACGCAACCGAGCAGGAACGCGTTGCGGAATTGGTCCTCGCAGGCCACGACGTCGCGGATGTCGCCGAACGGCCCGTAGTACGGCAGGATCCCGTTCGCCGCGCAGGCGTCGACCATCCGCGCGACGGTGTAGTGCCACAGGTCCTGCTGGTACGTCGTGCGTCCCGCGTTCAGGTCTTCACCGGTCGGGTCCGTGCGCACCAGGTAACCGGGGTGCCCGCCACCCACCCGGGTGGTCTTCATCCGGCGGCTCGCGGCGAGGTCGGCCGGGCCGAGCGAGATGCCCTGCATCCGGGGGCTCGCGCCCGCGATCTCCTCGACGTTCGCGACGCCGCTGGCGGTCTCCAGGATCGCGTGCACCAGCAGCGGTTTCGTCAGGCCTGCCCGCGCCTCGAGCTGCGCGAGCAGCCTGTCGACGTAATGGATGTCCTGCGCGCCTTCGACCTTCGGCACCATGATCACGTCGAGTTTGTCGCCGATCTCGGTGACCAGCGTGATCAGGTCGTCGAGCACCCACGGCGAGTCGAGGCTGTTGACGCGGGTCCACAGCTGCGCCTTGCCGAAGTCGGTCGACTTCGCGATGGAGACGAGCCCGTTCCGCGCGGCCTCCTTGCGGTCGGCGCGCACGGCGTCTTCGAGGTTCCCGAGCAGGACGTCGACCTTCTTGGCGATATCCGGGACCTTGGCGGCCATCTTCTCGTTGCCGGGATCGAAGAAGTGGATCATCCGCGAAGGAGGTACGGGGATCTGGCGGAGCGGTTCCGGCGCCCCCACCGCGAGCGGGGCGAAGAAATCCTTCGGCGAACGCATCGTTCCTCCATCGCAACGGGCTAAGTGACCGACGAGTAACCCTAAACCCGGAAGGCGGGGAACCGCTGCGGCGCAGCTCACCTCCAAGGGGACACGATCGGGAATCGCGGAGGAATCTGTGGACGACTGGGCCTTGCCGGGTTTCACCGAGCTGGGGTCGCTGGGCGAAGGCGGATTCGGCCGGGTCGTGCTGGCTCGTCACGACGAATCCGCGCAGGTCGTGGCCATCAAATACCTGTACGCACGGTTCGCGGCAGACCCGAAACGCCTGGCCGAGTTCCGCCATGAGGCACAGATCCTGAGTCGCGTTTCGGGGCCCCACATCGCCCGTCTGCACCAGTTCGTCGAGACCCCGCAAGGGGCCGCGATCATCATGGAAGCCGTTCACGGAATTTCCCTGAAAGAGATCCTCGGCCGCCAGGAGAAGCTCGAACCCGAAGCCGCGCTGGCCATCCTCAAGGGCTCGCTGCTCGGTCTCGCCGGCGCGCACGCCGCGGGCACCGTCCACCGCGACTACAAACCGGCCAACGTCCTGGTCACCCCGGAGGGGCAGAGCAAGCTCGTCGACTTCGGTATCGCCGTGCTCGCCGGACAGACCGGGGCCGCCGCGGGCACGCCCGCGTACATGGCGCCCGAGCAGTGGGCGGGCGCCATCGCGACGCCCGCGACGGACGTCTACGCCGCGACCTGCGTGTTCTTCCAGTGCGTCGCCGGGCACCGGCCGTACGAGGCCGAGCAGGTCGAAGTGCTCCGCACGCTGCACGAATACGCCCCGATCCCGTTCGGCGAGGTGCCCGAACCGGTCCGCGACCTCATCGCGCGCGGCATGGCGAAGGACGTCACCCAGCGGCCGTCGGGCGCGGCCGAGTTCGTCACCGAACTGGAGGCGTCCGCCAGGAAGGCGTACGGCGAGGACTGGGAGCGCAACGGCCGGCACTGGCTCGCCAAGGGCGCCGGGGTCCTGGTCGCCCTCTCCCCGCTGGCCCTGCTCGGCGCCGGGACGGCCGCGGCACCGGTCGTCGCGGGCGGAGCGGCGGCCACGGGCGGCGGGATCGCGATCGGTCTCAAGGTGACCGCGGCGATCGCGGCCGTCACCGCGGCCGCCGTCGGCACGGTCGTCGTGGTCAACGCCGACGGTGACGAAGCGCCGCCTCAGACGACGACCGTCGCCGCGATGAAGGTCGACCTCCTCACCCGCACCGAGAAACTCGACGGCTTCGACTACAACGGCAAGTACGTCCGGATCAGCGGGTTGAAGGACAAGGCCGCCGAAGAACGGGTCAACAAGGCACTGATGGCGCCGATCGACGGCTGGCTCGCGGGCTTTTGGCCCGACGGCTACCCGCCCCAGCGGGAACCCGACGGCGACATCCCGCATATGAAGTCCGAAGCCGAGATCCTGCGCCAGGACGACAAGCTGCTCTCGGTCGTCTACAAACGCTCGATCGACTCCGTCCAGTTCGGCAACCACGGCGGGTTCAGCATCCGCCCCATCGTCATCGACCTGACGAAGGGCGAGCCGATCCCCACCGCGCGGCTCTTCGACAACGTCGACGGCGCCGCCGACCGGATGCGCATGCTCGAAGACCTGCTCTTCGACGCCGCCAGGCCCGGTGACTGCCTCGCCGCCGCGCCGAGCGAACCCGAGCACCTGCCGGTCGGCGCGATGTCGGATCCGTGGTCCGTCACCGGCGACGCCGTGCTGCAGGCGGCACCGACCGCGAACGGGATGACGTTCTACGTCTACGGATCCGTGCTCGGCTACCCCCGTGTCTGCGACCCGACCCAGGTCACCGTCGAATACCGCCACCTCCGCCACCTGCTGAGCCCGGAGGTCGTGAACCTGCTCGGCGGCACGCAGGGACAGGGCACCAAAGTGCACGACGTCGGCGCCTTCACCCTCACCACGCCGGAAAAGTGGTCACTGCTCTCCGGCGCCCCCATCGAGCGGTACCTGGTGACCGCCGATCAGTGCGCGGGCGGCGGGACGCAGCCCGCCCAGTGCGCGAGCGTCGTCTTCAGCGACAACTCGCGGGCCGCCCCGGCCACCCCGCCGTATGAACCGGGCAAGCCGTACAACCGCTCGACCGGCCCGCGTCCGTGTCATTCCATCGGCGTACCCGGGGAGACCCAGGGGGCACCCGTCCTCCAGCGGCAGGAACTTCGCCCGGTCGGGACGAAGAGGGCCGCCTACGAAGAGTGGCGGCTCACGTGTTCCGGGCACACTGGCACGGTCACCCAACGGGTCTGGTTCCTGCCGAAAACGCAGCTCGTCATCGTCGACGAATGGAACACTCCAGGCCTCGACAAGATTCTGGAAGAGGCACAGTGGAACTGACTGACGAGTGGAGACTGCCCGGCTTCACCGAGCTGGAGCAGCTGGGCACGGGCACCTTCGGCCGCGTGGTGCTCGCACGCCAGGACACCACCGGCCACCTCGTCGCGATCAAGTACCTCTTCTCCCGCTTCGCCGCGGATCCCGCGCACATGGCCGCGTTCCGGCAGGAAGCGCTGGCGCTACACCGGGTGTCGAGCCCGCACGTCGTGAAACTGCACGAGTTCTTCGAGACGCCGCAGGGCGCGGCGATCGTCATGGAGGCGATCAACGGCGTCTCCCTGCGGTCGGTGCTCCAGGCCGAAGGCGCTCTCGAACCCGAGGCCGCCCTCGCGGTACTGAAGGGTTCGCTGCTCGGCCTGGCCGCGGCGCATTCCGCCCACGTCGTCCACCGGGACTACAAACCGGCCAACGTCCTCGTCGCCGACACCGGTGAAAGCAAGCTGGTCGACTTCGGCACGGCCGTCCTGGCGGGGGAACGCGGCCCGTCCGTCGGCACACCCGCGTACATGGCGCCCGAGCAGTGGTCGGGCGGGCAGGCCACGCCCGCGACCGACGTCTACGCCGCGACCTGCGTGTTCTTCCAGTGCGTCGCCGGGCACCGGCCGTATCAGGCCGACGACACCGAAGTACTCCGCACGCTGCACGAACACGCGCCCATCCCGTTCGGCGAAGTCCCCCAGCCGGTGCACGAGATCGTCGCGCTGGGGATGGCGAAGGACCCGTCGAAACGACCGGTCGACGCGCTCATGTTCGTCAGCGAACTGGAACGCGTCGCCCGCGCGGGCTACGGCGACGAATGGGAGCGCAAGGGCTGGTCACGGCTGGCGAAGGCGGCGGGTGTGTTCGCCGCGGCGACGCCGTTGGTCCTGCTCAGCGCCGGTACGGCGGCCGCGCCAGGGGTCGCCGCCGCCGGGACGGGCGCGGCGGCCGCGTCGACCGGCGGGATCGCGGCCGGACTGAAGATCGCCATCGGCGTCGTCGCGGCGACGGCCGCCGTGGTCGGCTCGGTGGTCGTCTTCTCCGACGCGAGCACGCCGCCGGAGTCCCCGCCGACCACGCAGCAGGCCGTCGCGCTCAAGGTCGCCATGAAGACCCGGTCCGGGACCGTGCCCGGGACGAACATCGCCTACAGCGGAGATCACCCCGAGGTGACGGGGTCGACCGACCAGGCCTGGCTGAAGCGCGTCAACGACGCACTGACGGCGCCGATTGACGAGTGGAACCGCAAAACCGGCCCGGGCGCCGCCAAACTGGAGCCGGAACGCGGCCCATACAAGCTCCTCACGAAGGCCGAAGTGCGCTCGCAGAACGAGCGGTACCTCTCGGTGCGCTACACGCACGACCTCGAGAACAAACCGCATTCGACCTGGGGAAACGGTCGTGCCGCGGTGACCATCGACCTGAAAGAGGGCAAGGCGCTCACTCCCGCCGAGCTGTTCGCCCCCGGAAAGTTCACCGACGACGGCCTGCGGACCCTCGCCGAACTCCTCTGGCCAGACAAGCAGCAGTGCGGTGCGGTCACCAGCACCTTCCCGTACCAGCCCCTCAAGACGGCCGACCTCGCCGAAGAGCCGAAGATGTGGCTCGCGTTCACCCCGGAGGTCGTCGAGGTGACCGTCGACCTCAACTTGCTCGGCTTCGCCACCGCCTGCGGCGTCCAGGACTACACGCTGCCGTACGACAAGCTGGGCGGTCTCCTGAACCCGGAGCTCATCGCCGGCGTGACCGGCGGAAAGCCGCTTAAGGGGACTTCGTCCGCCCCGCCCGCGCAGGGCGTCACCGACGTCTCGGCGGGCGCGCTGACGCTGCATCTGCCGCAGGGCTGGTCCGTGGTCTCGCAGGGGCTGGAGAAGGTGCTCGTCGACCCGGGCTGCCCGGACCCCAAGAAGTACTTCAACTGCAAGTACGTCCTGCTCACGGACAACACTCAGCAGTCGGCCGAACAGCCGCCGTACCGGCCCGGCGAGGCCTATCGGCGCAGCGCGGGCGGCCGGGCCTGCAACGCCGCCGGGCGAAAGGACCTGCGCCAAGAGGGTGACGCCGTGCGGACGGTTTCCACCACCGCACCGGTGGGCGGGACGTCGGCGACCTACGAGGAGTGGACGATCCAGTGTGTTCCTCGTGGACAGACGGGGGGAAGCGGCGAGACGCAAGTGACCCAGCGGATCTGGTTCGTTGCGGACAGGCAAATCGTGGTGATGGACGAGTGGCGGACCCCGGGCGTCGAAGAACTCCTGCGCACCGCGACGATCTCGTGACCTGACCTGCGAAGGTCCAAAGTGGAATGAGTATTCACTGGGCCGAATGGCCTAACGTTTTACTTCCCTTGCCGCGCCGGTGTTCGGTGGCGATCAGTCCGTACTCGTGACCGTTCGGAGACGCCGGGTGACACCACTCACCTCTCCCTCACTCGGTTGGCGGCACGTCGGACTGAAGTCCGATGACCGCCTACCGACCGGTCACCGATGACAAGGCGCCGCCGATCGCAGCCACTCCCGTTGTCCGGCGCCGTCGCCTCCCCGCCCTGTTAGACAGGTGAGGTGCCGCTTCCACCGAGGTGGCACGGGATGAAGAGCCCTAGGGAAACCAGGTTCGAAGGAGGCGGAACGTGGCGGCTACACCGAACATGGAGAGCTCGACGGTCGCCGGTGGCGCGAAGCGCAGCCGGTCACTGCCGAGCCGGGTGGTGCCGCCGATCGAACTGCCCGCGAGCGTCGGGGAGCTTTCGCGCAAGGCGGCGGCCCTGCTCGGCTGGAACGGCATCGTCTTGCCGGAGACCACCGTGCTCGGCCGCAAGATCTGCGTGGTCGCCCGGCTCCGTACCGACGTGCACGCCGAGCGCATCGCGATGGGCATGGGTCCCGTCGTCGATCGCGCCACCGTCGACACCTGGACATGGCCAGAGCTGGCCGCGACCGCACCCGCGCCGGCCGCCGAGATCATCGGCGTCCTCGCGGTCGCCCGGCACTGGCGCACCGCGATGGCCTCCGCGGTTCCGTTCGCACGTTACGGCGAGGCCGCGATGGTTCTCCCATCGCCTGCCGTACTGACGGAAGACTACGTCGGCAATTGCCTGCCGCGTGCCCGCGCCTACGGGCTCGGCATCGTCACCGCCGACCCCAACGCGGTCGCCGACCTCGACCTCGAGGGCCACGGCGAGCGCATGATCCTCGACGAGGACCCCGTCTCGCGCCTGGTCAACGAGATCGTCTACGACCAGCTGCTGCGCGAAACCGAGCTCCCTGCCGAAGTGGACTGAACGCGCTACCGTCGGGCGTATGCGAGTCGTCATTGCGGGTGGACACGGACAGATCGCGCTGAAGCTGGAGAAACTCCTGGCCGAGCGCGGTGATCAAGCGGTGGGGATCGTGCGCAATCCCGATCACGTCGCCGACCTGGAAGCGGCTGGCGCCGAAGCCGTCGTCCTCGACCTGGAAAAGTCCGATGTGGACGCCGTCGCCAAGGTGCTCGACGGTGCCGACGCCGCCGTTTTCGCGGCGGGCGCCGGGCCGGGCAGCGGCACCGCTCGCAAGGACACTGTGGACAGAGCCGCCGCGGAACTCTTCGCGGCGGCCTCCGAGCGCGCGGGCGTGCGGCGGCACATCCAGGTCGGCTCCATGGGCGCCGACAAATGGGAGACCGCGGACGTACCGGACGATTTCCGGATCTATCTCAAGGCCAAGAAAGCGGCCGAAGACGATCTGCGCGCCCGCGATCTCGACTGGACGATCGTCCGGCCGGGACAGCTCACCAACGACGAGGGCACCGGCAAGATCCTGATCGCCGAAGCCACCGGACGCGGGCCCATTCCCCGCCAGGACGTCGCCGCGATCCTCGTCGCGCTGCTCGACACCCCGTCGACGGCGGGCCGCGTCCTCGAAGCGATCTCGGGTGATACTGCTATCTCTCAGGCCTTTTCCGCTCTGTGAAACTCTAGTGTGTGGACGTAATCCGTCTTTTGACTGAACGGAGTAGGTCCCTTGCGCGAGGACATCGCGGTCTTCAGCGGCAGCGCACATCCCGAGCTCGCCGAAGAGATCTGCGCCCATCTCGGCGTTCCCCTGCATCCCGTGAAGGTGCAGCGGTTCGCCAACGACTGTCTCGAAGTCCAGCTCGAAGCGAACTGCCGTGAGCGTGACGTCTTCCTGATCCAGCCGCTGGTGCGGCCGGTGCAGGAACATCTCGTCGAGCTGCTGCTGATGCTGGACGCCGCGCGGGGCGCGTCGGCCAAGCGGATCACCGTCGTCATGCCGCACTACTCGTACGCCCGCTCGGACAAGAAGGACGCCCCGCGGATCTCGATCGGCGGCCGTCTCGTCGCCGACCTGATGGCGACCGCCGGCGCCGACCGGGTGCTCGCGATGACGCTGCATTCGCCGCAGGTGCACGGCTTCTTCAGCGTCCCGGTCGATCACCTGCACGCGTTGCAGGAGCTGGCGAAGTACTTCCGCCAGTACGACCTCTCCGCGACCACCGTCGTTTCGCCGGATCTCGGCAACGCCAAGGAAGCCGCGCATTTCGCCCGGCTGCTCGGCGTCCAGGTCGCCGCCGGCGCGAAGCAGCGCTTCGCTGACGACAGGGTCGAGATCAGCTCGGTGATCGGTGAGGTCGCCGGCCGCGACGTGATCGTCCTCGACGACGAGATCGCCAAGGGCAGCACGGTGATCGAGCTGCTCTCCAAACTGCGCGAGCTGAAACCGCGCTCGATCCGCGTCGCCTGCACGCACGGTCTGTTCTCCAGCGGCGCGCTCGACCGGATCGGCAGTCAGCCCGACGTGCTGGAGGTCGTCTGCACGAACACGGTGCCGATCCCGCCGGAGGAGCAGAGCCCGAAGCTGCGGGTCCTGTCGATCGCGCCCGCGCTGGCGGAGGCGATGCGCCGGATCCACAACGGCGAGTCGGTCAGCGCGCTGTTCGAAACGGCTTAAGCGGTGCCGAGTACCCGGTCGAGGTAGGTGTTCGTGAAGACCCCGGCCGGGTCCACCTCCTTGCGGACGCGCAGGAAGTCGTCGAAGCGCGGGTACCGCGAGCGCAGTGTGGCGGCGTCGAGGTCGTGCATCTTGCCCCAATGCGGGCGGCCGCCGACCTCGCCGGCGATCGACGCGAATCCGGCGAAGTACTCGCGGTAGGGCATGCCGACGAACTGGTGGATCGCGATGTAGGCGGAGTCGCGGCCGTTCGCGGTCGAAAGCCAGATGTCGTCCGCGGCGGCGACGCGCACCTCGACCGGGAACGCGACCGGGTTCTCCAGCTTCGGGACGAACCTGCGGAGCTCGGAGAAGACGTCGTGCAGCGCTTCGCGGGGGATCGCGAACTCCGACTCGACGAACCGCACGCCGCGATGGGTCACGAAGACGCGATGCGAAGTGTCGCTGTACTCGCGGGCGGAGAGGATGTTCGAGGCGAACCGGCCGAGTGGCCGCACGAGTTTCGGCACCGCGCGGCCGAGACGGCACAGGCCGCCGAACGCGATGTTCTCCGTGACCTCGTAGTCGACGAATTCCTTCAGCTTGGTCAGCGGACGGCGTTCGCTGCCCGCCGGAAGCCGGTTGTTGCGCTTGACCAGGGCGTTCTTGCCGTAGGGGAACCAGTAGAACTCGAAGTGGTCGTTCTCGTCGGCGAACCGGTCGAAACCTTCGAGGACCTGTTCGAGTGGTTCCGGCCGCTCCTGAGCGGAGAGCAGGAACGAAGGTTCACACTGCAGGGTGACGGTGCTGATGACGCCGAGCGCGCCGAGCCCGACCCTCGCCGCGGCGAAGAGATCGGGGCGCTCGTCCGCCGAACAGGTGACCACGGTGCCGTCGGCGAGCACGAGTTCGAGTGCGGCGATCTGGGTGGCGATGCCGCCGAGCCGGGCGCCGGTGCCGTGGGTACCGGTGGAGATCGCGCCCGCGACGGTCTGCGCGTCGATGTCGCCGAGGTTGGTCATGGCAAGGCCCAGCGCGTCGAGTTCGGCGTTGAGCTGCTTGAGCGTGGTGCCCGAACGGACCGTGACCAGGCCTTTCGCGACGTCGGCCGACGCGATGCCGGTCCAGCCCGTCAGATCCATGGCGTCCGAGTTCGCGGCGGCGATCGCGGTGAAGGAGTGGCCGCTGCCCAGCGGGCGCAGGCGCCTTCCATCCGCGGCGGACCGGGTGATCGCGTCGGCGATCGCGGCCGTGTCCCGCGGCCGATGCACCCGCAGCGGCGACGCCGTCGCGGTGCCGGCCCAGTTGCTCCACCGTGTCATGCGCCCACCTAACTCTCGTCTGTGAGTGCCGAAACAGTAAGTGAATAGTATTCGCGTTTCAAGCCCTTCTGTCGTACCTTAGTTCGGGTGACCAGTGCGACGGTGTACGACTTGGCGACGAAGGACCTGGATCCTCCGTTCGCGGTTGTCGACTTGGATGCGTTCGACGCGAACGGCGCCGACCTGCTGCGGCGGGCGAACGGCAAACCGATCCGCGTGGTCAGCAAATCCGTGCGCTGCCGCTATCTGCTCGAACGGGTCCTCGCGCGGCCCGGTTTCGAAGGTCTCATGTGCTACTCGCTCGCCGAAGCCGTCTGGCATGTCGAGCAGGGGACGTCCGAGGACATCGTGGTGGCGTACCCGACCGCCGACCACGGCGCGCTCCGGCGGCTGGCGGCGAACGACCGGGCGCGGGCGGCGATCTCGATCATGGTCGACTCGCCCGAACATCTCGATCTGGTCGACGCGGCGCTGGGGCAGGGGCATCCCGAAATCCGCGTCTGCCTGGAGCTCGACGCTTCCTGGCGGCCGCTGCCCGGGGTGCACGTCGGCACCCGGCGCTCGCCGGTGTTCAGCCCGAGACAGGCCGCGGATCTGGCGCGGACCATCTTGTCCCGCAAGGGTTTCCGGCTCGTCGGGATGATGGCGTACGAAGGTCAGATCGCCGGGCTCGGCGATGCGGCGGGCGGCGGCGTCAAGAACTCGCTCATCGGCTGGATGCAGCGAAAGTCCATTGTGGAAATCGCGAAACGCCGCGCGGCCGCGGTTCGCGCGGTGCGGGCCCTGGCGGATCTGGAGTTCGTCAACGGGGGTGGGAGCGGCAGCGTCGAATCGACCGGCGCCGAAGCTGCCGTCACCGAGATCGCCGCGGGCTCGGGCCTGATCGGGCCGACCCTCTTCGACGGCTATGCGCACTTCTCGCCGCGCCCGGCCGCGATGTTCGCGCTGCCCGTCGTCCGACGCCCGGCACCGAAGGTCGCGACACTGTTCTCCGGCGGCTACATCGCTTCGGGCCCCGCCGAGTCTTCGCGGCTCCCGACGCCTTACCTACCCGAAGGGCTCTCGCTGCTCGGATTCGAAGGCGCCGGCGAAGTCCAGACTCCCGTTTCCGGTGAGGCCGCCCGGCACCTGCGGCTGGGCGACCGCGTCTGGCTGCGCCACGCGAAGGCGGGCGAACTCGCCGAACGCTTCACGCACTACCACGTCGTCGTCGGCGACCGCGTCGACCGAACCGTCCCCACCTACCGAGGCGAAGCCCAAAACTTCGGCTGATCCGCGCGACCCCACCCCCCACCCATCCCTGGGGGGCGCGCCCCGCACCAGCGTATCGGGAGGGGGTGTCGGGGGCGGCGGTTCCGAGGGGTGAGGGGCGAGGTTGTCCACAACTGTGGGTGGGTGTGGACAGGTTGTGTGGATAACTGGATAAGGCCAGGTCAGTGGCCCTGTCGGCGGGGTTCCTGGGGGGTGTGTGACTGGTGGGACTGGGGATCCGGGCATCGGTGGACACGAATGGAGCAAAGAGGGATCCACCGGTGACGCGAAGGTGCCCTTTGGGACGTTGAGCGTCTCAAAGGGCACCTTCGCGACGTCCGGGCAGCGCCGCGAAGTGTCTACAGTGGACTGACGTGGGCTGAAGGCGCCCTTCGCCGCATCGGACGCGGCGAAAGCGTCCTTCAGCGCCAGGCGGCGGAACCGAGCGAGCCGGGCGGGCGAGCCGGGCGAGTGGGCCGGGCGGGCGAGCCGGGCGGGCGAGCCGGGCGAGTGGGCCGGGCGGGCGAGCCGGGCGAGTGGGCCGGGCGGGCGAGCCGGGCGAGTGAGCCGGCGGGCGAGCCGGGCGAACCGAAGGAACCCTCAGGCCTCGCCGAACTTGCTCGCCAAGTACCCCTTCACCACCGACTTCGCCTCCGCCACGATCCGCTCGTCACCCCGCGGGTCCCGCCGGAAGGCCAGCTTCAGCAAAGCGTCGGCCGTCTCGTTCGCGATCGTCAGCGCGAACCGGATGTCGTCCGGCGGCGACTGGATCCGCGCGGCGAGCACGTCGGTGAGCGCGTCGACGATGACGGCGTTGTTGTCGCGGGTCTCGTCCAGGAGCTGCCGGTCCACGACGTCACCGAAGTGGACCTTCGAGAAGCCGGGAACTTCGCGGTGCATCGCGAGGTAGATGTCGAGGATCGAGTCCACGACGTCCCACCAGTGTTCGGGCGCGAGTTCGTTCAGCGTTTCCGATACCGAGGCGACGAACCGTTCGAGGTTCCGCTGCGTCAGCGCCTGCACCACGGCCCGCTTGTCGGGGAAGAACTGGTACAGCGAACCGACGGCCACGCCGGCGCGCTTGGCGATCAGCGTGGTCGTCAACGCGTCGTAACCGAGTTCGTCGATCAGCTGGGCGCTGGCGTCGAGCATCTGCTCCACCCGCTTGGCGCTGCGCTGCTGAACGGGCTGCCGCCGGAGCGGAGTCGTCTCCGCTTGCGGTTTCGCGGCCTGGATGTCGGACACTCGGGCTCCTCCTTCGCTGATCTGCGACTTTATCGTGCCGACAGGGTTCCCCCCGGTCGAGTGAAGGCATAGTATCTGAGAACTTTTCATGTTCGGCCGTGTCTGAAGAGGAAAGGTGTGCCGCCGGTGGAGAATCCGACCTTCCCGTCCGAATTCCTGTGGGGTGTTTCGACCTCCGCCTTCCAGATCGAGGGGGCGACCGGGGAAGGCGGCCGAGGACAGTCCATTTGGGACACTTTCACCGAAACGGAGGGAAAGATCGCACGGGCTGAGCACGCCAAAGTAGCCGCCGATCACTTCCACCGCTACTCCGAGGACATCGCGCTGATGGCCGAACTCGGCGTCGGTGCCTACCGGATGTCCTTCGCCTGGCCCAGGATCCAGCCCGACGGCAGCGGCAAACCCAACGCCGAAGGCCTTGCCTTCTATGACGAATTGCTCGACGAAGTCTGTGTCGCCGGCATCGCGCCCGTCGGGACGCTGTTCCACTGGGACCTCCCGCAGGCACTCGAAGACAAAGGCGGCTGGCTCTCCCGTGATACCGCCGAGCGCTTCGCGGAGTACGCCGCCATCGTGGGCGAACGGTTCTCCGATCGGGTGAAAATGTGGATCCCGCTCAACGAGCCCATGGTCATGTCGATCTTCGGCTACGCGATCGGCGAGTACGCGCCAGGCAAAACGCTTCTGCTCGACGCCTTGCCCACCGCGCACTACCAGAATCTCGCGCACGGTCTCGCCGTTCAGGCCCTCCGCGCCGCCGGCGCCCGCAATGTCGGCACGGCCAACAATCATTCGCCGATCTGGCCCGCCTCCGAATCGCCGGAGGACAAGGCCGCGGGCGAATGGATCGACGCTCTCATCAACCGCACCTACGCGGATCCGGTGCTCCTCGGTCGATATCCCGAACAAATCGTCGAACATCTCCCGGCGGGCTTCGCCGACGATCTGCCCACCATCGCGCAGCCGCTCGACTTCTACGGAGTGAATTACTACGAGCCGCAGGGCGTCGCCGCGCCCGGCGAAGGAAACCCACTGCCCTTCGAGCTTCGCGCGATCGAGGGATATCCCATGACCACCAACGATTCGCCGATCGTCCCGCACGGGCTGCGCGATCTTCTCGTCGGTTTCCACGACCGCTACCGCGAGCACCTCCCGCCGGTCTACATCACCGAGAACGGGTGCAGTTTCGACGACGTCGTCGGCGAAGACGGGCGCGTCCACGACCAGGAGCGCATCGACTTCCTCGACAGCCACCTCGTCGCGGTGCGCGAGGCGATGGACGCCGGTGTCGACATCCGCGGGTACTTCGTCTGGTCGCTGATGGACAACTTCGAATGGTCGAAGGGCTACCAGCCGCGCTTCGGCCTGGTGCACATCGACTACGAGACGCAGAAGCGCACGCCGAAGGACTCCTTCGGCTGGTACCGAGATCTGATCCGGCCATGAGTGAGGTCCGGGACCTGCCCGAGGCGCTCGCGGAACCGGTCGCCAGGGTCCGCGCGGGCTGGATGAGCCTGCTGTTCTTCGCGAACATCGCGCTCTGGCTCGGCGTTTACGCGCCCATCCAGGTCCTGCTGCCGAAACAGGCCGAGCTGCTGGACGCGGCCAACAAGGAAGCGGTGTTCAGTCTGGTCACCGGGATCGGCGCGGTCGTCGCGCTGATCGCCAACCCGGCCGTCGGCCTGCTCTCGGACCGCACCTGCTCGGCCCGCGGCCGCCGTCATCCGTGGACGGCTGCCGGGGCGGCGGTCGCCGCGGTGGGGCTGCTCGTCCTCGCGTTCGCGCCGAACGTCCCGGTCATGGTGCTCGGCTGGTGCCTGGTCCAGGCGGGGCTGAACGGGATGCTCGCGATGCTGGTCTCGGCCATTGCCGACCGGGTGCCCGTGCCCCAGCGCGCGCAGGTCGGCGGGCTCGTCGGCATCGCCCAGATGCTCGGGACCGTGCTCGGCGCGGTGGTGGTCGTGGTGCTGCTCGACCTCGCCGGTCTCCCGCTGGGATACGCGGCGTGCGCGGCCATCGTGCTGGCGGGCGCGGCGGCGTTCGTCCTGCGTACGCCGGACGCGCGGCTGCCGGTCGCGTACCGGCCGTCCGCCCGGACGCGCGACGTGCTGGCGAACCTGTGGATCTCCCCGCGCAGGCATCCGGACTTCGCCTGGGCGTGGGGCTGTCACTTCATGATCGGGCTCGGCAACGCCTTCGGGACGCTCTATCTGCTGTTCTTCCTGAAGGACGCGGTGCACCACGAAGATCCGGACACCGGCCTGCTGATCATGATGGGGCTGTACGGCGCCGCGCTCGTCGTCGGCGCGCTCGTCGCCGGGCATTTCTCCGACAAATCGGGACGCCGCAAGCCGTACGTCCTCGCGGCGGCCGCGGTGATGGCGATCGCGGCGTCGCTGCTCGTCGTCTGGCAGAACTGGACGGCCGCACTGGCGGCGTCGCCGTTGCTGGGTATCGGTTTCGGCGCGTACATGGCCGTCGCGCTGGCGATGCTCACCCAGGTGCTCCCCGCCGCGCAGGACCGGGCGAAGGACCTCGGGGTCATCAACATCGCGAACTCACTGCCGCAGGTGGTGGCACCGATGCTGACCGCGCCGATTTTGGCCTATCTGGGCGGATATCCGAGCCTCTTCGCGGCTTCGGCGCTGTCCACCATCATCGCCGCGGTGCTGGTCACGCGGGTGAAGGGCGTCCGCTAGGAAATTGGAGACCGCGGACCGGTGCCGGTCGGGGGAGGGGAGTGCAACGGCACCGGCCCGCGGGGTTCGGGGGATGGCAGCGCGCTCCGGGGCAGGTATCGCGCTGCGTTTGTGATCATCAACCTAGCGACCGATTACTGCCTTCGCTAGGTGTTCTGCCGATAATTTTCGATTAATCGCGGTGGGGACCGGAGTGATTACCGAGAGCGGCTCGTCACGTTCGGGGGTACGCGCGAACCGCCGCCGGCGAAGGCGAGATCGTGGCGTGGTTGCCGAGGGGGCGCTCGGACCGCCGTTCACTCGCCGGTCTTTCAAGCTGTGATGGGACGACGCGGGTTGACCAGTGCGTGCCTGCCGGTGGTTTCGGCCGCGCTCACCCTGCTCTGCCCCGGGACGCGGCGGCGGCTTTCGCGCCGGCGGTCCTGGGTGGCCGCGGTCTGCTGGGGGGCGAGACCCCCGGCGACCAGGTGCTCGTGCGCGACCTGCCATACCGAGCAGGGGGCCTTGCACTTGTGCCACCGGGTCGAGCAGGTGGGGCAGTCCCCGCGCTCGTCGGGCTCGTGCGCCAGGAGCATCGCGCGCCAGCCTTCGGTCAGGCGGGGGAGCTCCGAGCGGGCGACCGAGACGAGCGATTGCGCGTCGGCCCGGTTCGCGAGATCGGAGAGCATGTCGAGGCGTTCCCAAACCGCGTTGCGGAGAACTTGCCCTAGGACCTGATCCACGGAGAACTCACCGTTACCTTTCCGCCATCTTGGCGGCTTCGTTGAGCGCTGCCCTGAGCTGGCCGAGCTGGCCGGACGTCAGGCGCGCGGTCTCTCCCGGCGGCGAGACGAGAACCACCTGGTTGTCTTCGACGAACACGGTGACGGCGCGTTCACGGCTGATGAGATCGCCGCACTGCACCCGCCAGACCAGCTGTCCGCCTTCGTAACGGCGCACACTCGCGGTACGAGGGTCGACCGGGGCGGAAGGGGAGACCGGACGGTTGGCGCCGGGGGCGACGGCGACCGTCTGCTGACCGGCGGGGCCGGCCGCACGCAGGTGGCGCGTGGCCATACCGGGCCGTCCCGCGGTGATGGAGCCTGTTGCGATCGAGTCCACGAACTCCACTGGCTCTTCTCCGCTCTCTCGTTCCACGTCGTCTTCGTATCCGCGTGTCCGCACCCTTGCGGGGGTTCGGAGACTTGGTAGCTCTCTGTGATCGCTGCCGGTGGCCGGTCGGTCACGGAGATCTGACAACTACAGTGATGTGAAACCGAGTGCGATAGAAGGTCGAACCGCCGTCATAGCGGTGACCGGACGAGGTTTCACGGTAAGCGGTCAAACGACTTCTGCCGGGCCGATCACGACGGGCGATCCGGTGTTTCGCACGGTTGAATAGGTGTGCCTACGCTGTTTCTCGACCCCAACGGAACTGTGAGGGGGCGCAATGGACGCCAGTATCGGTGGCGGCGCTGTCGCCGGCTCGGACGCTTCGGGCGGTTCGGGTCGCCAGAGTCACCCCGTGCCGCCGGATGCCTGGGAGCAGCCGGAGATGCGAGCCGCACTGGCCACACGGGAGATCTCCTCCGTGTACCGGCTGTTGCGCAAGCACGGTGTTTCGCAGCGTCAGATCGCCGCGATGACCGGCCAGTCGCAGTCCGAGGTGTCCGAGATCCTCAAGGGTCGCCAGGTGATGGCGTACGACGTGCTCACCCGCATCGCTGACGGCCTTGGTGTCCCCAGGGGATACATGGGTCTCGCCTATGACGAGGCGACAGCGATAAAGGTCGTCGGTGCTGCCGACGGCCAGCAGGCGGAGGAGGACGAGTCCGTGAAGCGACGGAGGTTCCTCGCGCACGCCGCCCAGGTCACGATGGGTGCGGCGGTGTTCGGTCCGGAATCGGGTACGTGGTCGGCGGGACCCGCGAAGACGCCTGCCCCCGGGCGGATCGGCATGACGGACGTCCGCCAGGTGGAAGCCGCGACCAGAGCCCTCCGGTCCCTCGACTACCAGTACGGCGGCGGTTTCTGCCGCGACGCCGTGGTCGCCCAGCTGTCCTGGGGGCAGCAGATGCTCGAGTCCACCGGCACCGAGCCGGTCAAGAACCGGCTGTACGTCGCCCTCGCCGACCTGCACAGCCTGGCCGGCTGGACCTCCTTCGACACCGGCCTCATGGATTCCGCGCGTGGCCATTTCGCGAACGCGCTGGACCTCGCCAAACAGGGCGACAGTCATCCTCTGGTGGCCAACGTGCTGTACCGGATGGGCCGGGTCTACCTGCACAACGACGCTCCGAACGACGCGCTGAAACTGTTCCAGCTCGGCCAGATCGCCGCCCAGGAATCGGGCTCCGAGCTGGCGGTCGCCGTGCTCTGCGCCAACGAGGCGTGGGCCTACGCGATGATGGGCAACGAGGAGCAGGCCACGAAGCTGCTCGGCCGGAGCAAGGACGAGTTCGCCCGCGCCGATCTGGCGGAGGCGGAGTCCTGGGTCAAGTTCTTCACCGAGACCGACGTCTACGCCATGATCGGCACCGTGCACACCGTGCTCGCCGAGAAGAACGCCGAGCACACCAAGTACGCGATCCCGGCGCTGACCAAGGCCGTCGAGGCCTACACCGACGACATGGCCCGCAGCAAGACGTTCATGCTCAGCGCCTTGGCGACGAACCACCTGCTCGAAGGCGATCTCGACCACGGCGCGAAGGTGGGTTCGAAGGCCATCGACTGCGCCGAGGGCATCAAATCGGAGCGGGTGAAGGACCGGATGCGACCACTGCAGGTCGAGGCGGAACGCCGCCGGAACAACGCCGACGCCCGTGACCTCGCCGACCGCCTCAACTCGTTCTACGCCGCCTGAGCCGACCGGCCCGGGCGGCCGGTTCACGCCCGCCATCCTGCGCGACGCCCTCGGGCGGACGTGCGATCTGCTGGGTGTGGACCCCGAAGGCGCCCGCCTGCTGAGATTCACCAACAACGCCGTCTACGAGCTGGCGAGCGCGCCGTTCGTCGTCCGGATCGTCGGGTCCACCCGGCTGCGGCACCGCGTCGGCACGGTCGTGCGGGTCGCGCGGCATTTCGAACGGCACGACGTGCCTGCCATCCGCCTCGTTCCCGGCATCGACCAGCCCTTGCCGGTCGGCGGTCATCTCGTGACCGTCTGGTGGAAGGTGCCGGTGACCGGCCGGAAGGCGAAGGCGGCCGACCTCGCCGCGCTGCTGCGCCGGGTCCACGCGCTCGAACCGCCGGAGGGGCTCGCCGAATGGGCGCCGTTCGCCGCGGTCCGCGCCAGGGTTTCGGATGCGGAGGAGCTGGCCGACGGCGACCGGCGGTTCCTGCTCGAACGCTGTGCCGAGCTCGAAGCCGCGCTCGCGGACCTCGACTTCCCCCTGCCCCGTGGCCTCGTCCACGGGGACGCGCACACCGGGAACGTGATCCCCGGGCCGGACGGGCCCGTGCTGTGCGATTTCGATTCGTCCTGTGTCGGGCCGCCGGAATGGGATCTGACGCCGCTCGCCGTCGGCCGTGAACGGTTCGGTGATCCACCCGCCCGCTATCGCGTGTTCGCCCGGCGATACGGATTCGACGTGACCACCTGGTCCGGGTTCTCGGTACTGCGCGCCATCCGTGAACTGAAGCTCACGACGAGTGTTCTCCCGATTCTCCGCAGTCATCCCAGCGTGCGGGATGAACTGCGGAAACGGTTGAACGATCTTCGGAACGGACGCACCGGGGCGCGCTGGAACCGGTATCGGTGACTCACCCTGGAAAGGCATCTGCACGTGCATTCGCCGACGGCGAATGACCGTTCGTCGCTTGTCCGAATTCGTCGATCAATCGGTGACGAATTCGGCAGGGCTAATCACTTCTCCCGGCCCAATGCTCCCCCGAATGTGCAACTTGCAACTACGCTGCGTCATTCGGAACGGTGAGTTCACCCGGTCGCCGGGTACCGATCGGGCCGCCGGGTCAGAGTTGCTCCAGCCGCGTGCGCAGAGCGTCAGCCTCCGGGCGTCCGAGGCCCACGAGGATGGGCAACGCACGGTCGTAGAACCGCCTCGCTTCCTCGGGGTTCCCTTCCGCCTCGGCGACCTCGCCGAAGGCGGCCAGCGCCCTGGCGACCTCGAACCGCGACCCGCTGGCCTCCATGGTGGCGAGCGACGCTTCGAGTTCGGTCCGCGCGGCCGCGAGATCCCCGGCCGCGGTGAGGGCACGGCCGAGTTCGGTCCGGGCGCGGGCCACGTTGTACGGATCGGCGGCCAGTACCTCGCGGGCGCGGGTGAGGTGCTCGATCGCGGGCTCCGGCCGCCCGGCCTTGAGCTGGGTCGAGCCGAGGTTGATCAGCGCGAGCCCGACGTCGTGCGTGCGGGACTGGCGTTCGCTCAGCCGATGGTCCTCGGTGAACCACTTCACCGCGTCTTCGAGCCTGCCCCGCGCCAGCGCGACCAGGCCGAGCCCTTCCACCGACCGGATCTCGACGACCTCGTCCCCGGCCTTCCGCGCGGCTTCGCGGCCGGCCTCGTAATGCGCGACGGCCTCGTCGTACCGGCCGCTACCGCGGCAGGCGGCGCCACTGCGGTTGTGCATCAGGGCCTCGGCGGAGGCGTTGCCCCACGCCCGCGCGCACCGCACGCCCGCCTGGCTCACCTTCAGGAAGTCCGGATAGTGCTTGCGTAGCAGGAAGAGCGGCCACATCGCGGCGGCGAGCTGCCAGCCGAGTTCCGGCAGCTGCCACGTTTCGGCGGTCTCGACGGCGGCGATGAGGTTCTCGCGTTCCCGTTCGAGCCAGGCGAGTTCCTCGTCGGCGGACTCGAACGAGACCGGCGACGGCGGCCGGTATTCGTACCGGTACGGGATCGGGTCCTGGTCGGGGACCGTCATCGCGGTGGTCTTGGAAGCCGTGTGCAGGTACCACTCGAGCATGCGGCGCACCGCGATGTCGCGGTCGTATTCGTTGCCCGCCGTCTTCTCCTTGGCGTGCAGCCGCGCGAGGTCGTGGAAGGTGTAGCGGTCGTCGCCGCGGTCGATCAGCAGGCCGACGTCGACGAGCTGGTCCAGCAGGTCTTCGGCGACCTCCTCGCGGACTGCGATCGACGCCGCGGCCACGCCGACGCCGAAGTCGGGTCCGGGATGCAGGCCGAGTGCCGCGTACAGCGCGGCCGCGTCCGAGGGGAGTTCGTCGTAGGAGAGGTTGAAGCTGGCTTCCACCGATTGCGCCTCTTTCGTCGAGAGCGTGGCCAGTCGACGATATTCCTTCCCCAGCTCGGTGGCGATCTTCTCCAGCGACATCTTCGGCCGTCCGGCGAGTTTGGCGCTGACCGTGGTGAGGGCGATCGGGAGACCGCCGCACAGCTCGGCGATGGCCCGCGCCTGCGCGGCTTCGGCGCCGACCCGATCCGCGCCGACCGCGCGGCCAAGCAGCTCGGCACTGTGCGCGGAACCGAAAGGGGCCAGCTCGATCAGCCGCGCGCGATGTTCGGTCTGGAGCCTGCCCAGACGGCGCCTCGACGTCACGATCACGAGGCTTCCGCCGCCGGCGGGCAACAGCGGCAGCACCTGTTCGGTCGATCCCGCGTTGTCGAGCAGCACGAGCAACGGCCGCTCGGCGGTCGTCGTGCGGTAGAGGGCGATGAGTTCCTCGACGTCCGCCGGCAGCCCTTCCGGCGGAACGCCCAAAGCGCGGAGGAACCGGCCGAGCGCTTCGCTCGCGGAGAGCGGGCCATTGGCGCTGAAGCCGCCGAGATCCGCCCAGAGGTGCCCGTCCGGGAACCGATCGCCCAGGTGCCGGGCCCACGCGGTGGCCAGCGCCGTCTTCCCGATCCCGCCTTGACCGCTGATCAGGTGCACCGCCGGTCCGTCGATGTCGTCCTCGGCGAGGAGGTTTTCGAGCAACGCGAGCTCGGCCGCGCGATTGGTGAAATGCGCGGGTGCGGGCGGGAGCTGACGCGGCCCCGAACTCACCTGTCTGGTGAGCTTCACCGCCGATCGCTGGCGCGGTACCTGTGGCGTGCTGACTTCACTTTCACCCGGCAACGGGCCGCCCATCTACCTTCCCCTCTTCGGGTTAACCCCAGCGAACGCGTAGAGCATCCCGGCGCGGGTCCGGCGAGGACAGCGAAATCGGTCAAATGCGGCCGGATGGAGCAAGGGGTGTAACAGCTCGCGAAAAGTCGCGCCGGTGATGTCGAGACCGGCTCGACGGCTTCGTCCCCGGGGCGGACGCGGCCGGAGTGGCCGCGCGAACCGGAGGGACGGACATGCGCAAACTCATCGTCCAGCAGTGGGTCACCGTCGACAACTTCGCCGCGGAGGAGGACGGCGGCCTGAGCTTCGTGTCGGGAGAGCCCTTCTCCGAGAAGACCGAGCCCGCGTTCAAGGCGAGCGTGATGGGGCTCGTCGATTCGGTCGACACGATGATCCTCGGCGCGAACACCTACGCCATGTCCAAGGACTACTGGCCCCACGCCGAAGAACAGGGCGAGTACGGCGAGAAACTCAACAACCTCACCAAGTTCGTCGCCTCGTCCAAACTGGAGGACGCCCCGTGGGGCGGCTTCCCCGCCGCGACCGTGACGCGCGACCCGGCCGCCACCGTCCGCGAGCTCAAGGACCAGAGCGGCAAGGACCTGTGGCTGTGGGGGAGTTTGACCCTGATGCGGTCGCTGCTGGACGCGGGCCTCGTCGACGAGGTCCGGATGATGGTCTGCCCGGTGGCGCTCGGCAAGGGGACGCGGGTGTTCGAGGATCGGCGGGACCTGAAGCCGATCGAGGCCACCGCGTTCCAGAACGGCGTCGTGCTCCTGCGGTACGCGGTGGAGAACTGAGGGGTTGGAGCGCGCGCCCCGGTGTTCATGTCGCGAAAGCCACTTTCGGGACACCAGACGTCCCGAAAGTGGCTTTCGCGACACGCCACAGCTCAGGTCACTACGCCTAGGTCGTCGGCACGACCGGGGCTCGCGTGAGGACGACGGCGAAGCCGAACGCGAGCCCCATCACGGTCAGTTCCAGCGTCGCCCACGCGGCCAGCGCCGTCCGGTTGTGCCGCACGATCCGCGGCATCAGCTTCCACCGCGTGTACGCGCCGAGGCCCGCGATCACGCCGGTGCACAACAGCTTCAGCAGCACCAATTGCCCGTACGGCGTGGTGAAGACGCCTTCCCAGAAACCGAGCGAGGGGTTCAGTGAGATCTCGATCAGCCCGTTGAACAGCCCGGTCGCCGCGCCGAGGATCAGGCACAGCGTCGCGAGTTTGGAGAACCGCGGCAGGGCGTGCGCCAGCAGGGTCCGGTTCCCGACGAGCAGCACCGCCATCGCGCCGAGCCCGCCGGTCCAGGCGACGGCGCTCATCACGTGCAGTTCCATCGAGATCATCGTGTAGTCGTGGTAGTTCCAGTTCGAGGCGTGCCCGGTGACCGGCAGCGGCAGCAGCGCGAACAGGCCGAGCCCGACGCGGACCTCGGCGGGCACCTTCTCACCGTGTTTCAGGGCGAGGACGCCTAGCCCCGCGTGCAGCAGGGCCAGCACCGCCACGATCAGCAGTGCCTTCCCGGCGCCGACGTCGGCGATGTAACTGCCGACGTCCGACATCGACAGCGTGCTGGAACCAGGGCGGTATTCGGCGGTCTGCAGGATCAGCGCGACGAGCGCGGTGGTCGCCCAGACCAGCGCGGCCGCGACGCTCGCGGGCCGCGCGATCCGCATGATCGGCTCGGAGAGCTTCGGCCGGTCGTAGCCGACCAGCACCGAAAGCAGCGCCAGCCCGATCGTGGCGACCGCCGAGATGTCCAGCAGCACCCGCACGATCGGGATCGAGACCGAGACCACCTCGCTGACCTGCGCGACCCCGGGGACCGGGGCGGTGGCCGTCAGCGCGACACCGATCAGGGCGCCGACGATGCCCGCCGTCACCACGCAGAACAGGACGGCGAGGCGGGCACGCGAGGTGGTCTCGGCCTGGGTCATGAGCCGCTCTTCTCCTTGTCACCCGCGCCGGTGCGCAGCGCGACGGTCAGTCCGACGGCGAGCAGCACGACGGCGCCCGCGATCCACACCCAGAT
The DNA here is from genome assembly GCF_042797905.1 of Amycolatopsis sp. NPDC057786. Taxonomy (NCBI): domain Bacteria; kingdom Bacillati; phylum Actinomycetota; class Actinomycetes; order Pseudonocardiales; family Pseudonocardiaceae; genus Amycolatopsis; species Amycolatopsis sp. NPDC057786. Next base: position 155,119 of record NZ_JBHVKW010000002.1, on the reverse strand, counting down.
CGGCACGCCGGACGTGCCTTCGCCGCCGGTCGCCGGGGTGGTCTCGGCCTGGCCCGCGTTGCTGCGCGCGGCGTCGGCGCTCGCCGGGGTCCCGGTGCCCGCGGCGGTGAGCGTGAACGGCACCTCACCGGTCACGGCGTGCCCGTCCGCGGACAGGATCCGGTAGCCGATCTTGTACTCGCCCGCCGGGCCGAGCGGCCGCAGCGGCACGGTCACGACGCTGTCGCGGACCTCGACCTGGCCTTCGGCCCACTGGCCGCCGCCCGGTCCGATGACCGCGATCTGGTTGACGTTCGCGTTCTGCACGTACTGGTCGAACGTGAGCGTGATCTTCGCGGGCCCGGCGGCGATCGAAGCGCCCTTCGCCGGGTCCGAGGAGATCAGGACGTTGTGCGCCAGCGCCGGGGTGGCGGTGGCGAGCCACGCCACCCCGGTGATCGCCAGCGCGACGATCGCTTTACGCATCTACTTGGTTCCCTCGGTGTTGCTCTTGCCGGACACGGCGGTGGCGCGGCGGGCGCGCAGGGTGGCACCGGCGCCGACGCCGAGGCCGAGCGCGCCGACGACCAGGCCGGCGCCGCCGAGCCAGCGGGCGGTGTTGTCGGAAGAGGAGGACGAAGCGTGGGATTCCTCGGAGGCCTTCGCGTCGGTGCCGTGGCCGCCACCGTGCCCGTCACCGCTCTTCTCGGCGAGCTTCACGACCGGCGCGGGGTGCTCCGGCTCCTCGCCGGAGGCCGGGGTCGGCTGGTCCCAGTTGACGACCTTGCCGTTCTCGTACGTCTGGGCGGCCGGGAACTCCAGCTTGTCGACGGTGGCCGGGAACTGGCCCGCGCTGATCTGGAACTCCTGGAACTCGGTCGAACCGGCGGCGATCTTGGTGCCGGGTTCCGCGGTCCAGGAGACCTTGGTGACGGCTTCGGTGATCTGCGTACCGGACGCGGTGGTCACCGGGCTGGGCAGCTTGGACTTGACGACCTCGGCCTTCCAGCCGGGCATCGGCCGGGTGCGCACCGAACCGAGGGCGTATTCGGGCTTGATGGTGATCTCGACCTTGACCGTGCCTGCGTCTTTCTCCTCGTTGGGGACGCGGAAGAAGATCGACCCGTAGCCGCCCTTTTCGGGCTGAGGGCCGTAGACGTTGGCGCTGACGTGGGCCGAGGCGACCCCGGCCGAGAGCAGGCCGGTGATCCCGACGGTGGCGGCCAGGAAACCGGCGCGCTTGAAGACGTGCTTGGACACGAAGAACTCCTGAACGTGATTGAGACGGCGGGTTCGGGGACCGCGCCGATTACGGGGATGAGCTGGGGTTCAGGAGTACAGCGGCGGGCCGCGCCTGCCGTGGACGCGGCGGAGGTCCACCCGGACGAGGTGCCCGGGTCCGGCCGGACGGGCGAGCACCGGGGCCGCCACCGCGGCGGGCACCGGGAGCGCGTTGAGGATGAACGGGACCAGCGCGCGCAGGCAGGAGAGGACGCCGAGCAGCAGCCCGTCGGCCTTGGCCAGCAGCACCGCGGTGATCAGCGTGGCGACGACGTGCGCGACGGTCATCGCGAGGCCGCCCGAGATCGGGGCCGGTCGGTCATGCGCGAGCTCGTGCGTGCTCAGCGAACTGAGCACGAGGTGCATCACGACCTGACCGGCGCCGAGGTCGACGATGGTGGCCAGCGGCCCGCGCGCCTTCGCGGCGAGCGCGGCGGCGTTCCAGCCGATCAGCACGGTGAGCAACAGCGTCATCGCCGTATCGGGGAGATCGCCGTCCCCGATCAGGTGGGCGGTCACGGCCAGCGCCGCGGAGCTCACGCCGAGCAAGCCACCACGCACAGCGCGTAACGCGCTTCGGTGATGGCTGCCTTTACTCACGGGTGAAGGGTATTCGACGTACGTCCGGGTGGTCGATCTCCTCCCGGCTGGTGAGCAGCGGGAAAGACGGCGTGTGCGTTTGCCCATCTAGGCCGAATGGGGAACTGTTGCTGCAAAGAAGCGGTAAACAGGGGTTTGACCGCGCGGCTTTTGGGTAGTCAGGCTCCCGATACAGCTACTCCGAATGGGTGAGGAGTCTCACCCAGAGGCGGCGGGAGAACCAGCACGCGATGAATCTCTTCGAGTACATCTCGGATCGGTGGGACAGACTCGCCCTCCAAGGGCTCCTCCATGTCAGCGCGGTCGTGCAGTGCACGATCCTGGCCGCCGTCCTCGGCGTGGTGATCGGCGTCGCCGTCTACCGCAGCCCGATCGGGTCGGCCGTGGCCACGGCGTTGGCGAGCACGATCCTCACCGTCCCCTCCTTCGCCCTCCTGGGGCTTCTCATCCCCGTGTTCGGCCTCGGCGCGAACACCACCGTCATCGCCCTCGTGCTCTACGCGCTGCTGCCGATCGTGCGGAACACGATCGTCGGGCTGAGCGGTGTGGATCCGGCTGTCAGCGACGCGGCGCGCGGGATCGGCATGAGCCGGTTCGGCGTGCTGACCAGGGTGGAGCTGCGGCTCGCCTGGCCCGCGATCCTCGCCGGGATGCGGGTCGCGACGCAGATGCTCATGGGCATCGCGGTCATCGCGGCCTACGCGAAGGGACCGGGCCTCGGCTCGGAGGTCTTCTCCGGACTCACCAACGCGGGGAGCACGAACTCCCTCAACCAGGCACTGACCGGGACGCTCGGCGTGGTCGTCCTGGCGCTGGTCCTCGACGCCGTTTACGTCCTGATCAACCGTTTGACCGTCTCTAGGGGTGTCCGTGGCTGAGTCTCCTGAAACCGTATCCGGCGTCGAGATCGAGCTGGAAAACGTCACGAAGCGCTACCCCGGCACCCGTGAACCCGCGGTCGACGACTTCTCGATGGTCGTGCCCGCCGGCAAGATCGTGGTCTTCGTCGGCCCGTCCGGCTGCGGCAAGACCACGACCATGCGGATGATCAACCGGCTGATCGAGCCGACGTCGGGCCGTATCACCATCGGCGGCGACGACGCGCTGAAGCTCGACGTCGACACCCTGCGCCGTCGCATCGGCTACGCGATCCAGCAGGCCGGGCTGTTCCCGCATTTCACCGTCGCGCAGAACATCGCCGTGGTGCCGGGGCTGCTCGGCTGGGACAAGAAGAAGGTCGACGACCGGGTCGAGGAGATGATGGACCTGGTCGGGCTGGACCCGGCCGATTTCCGCGACCGGTTCCCGCGTCAGCTGTCCGGTGGACAGCAGCAGCGCGTCGGCGTCGCGCGGGCGCTCGCGGCGGATCCGCCGGTGCTGCTGATGGACGAACCGTTCGGCGCGGTCGACCCGATCACCCGAGGCAACCTGCAGGACGAACTGCTGCGGCTCCAGAGCGAGCTGAAGAAGACGATCGTCTTCGTCACCCACGACTTCGACGAGGCCGTGAAGCTCGGCGACAAGATCGCGGTGCTCGGCAACCAGTCGAAGATCCTCCAGTACGACACCCCCGACGCGATCCTCGCGAACCCGGCCGACGACACCGTCGCCGGTTTCGTCGGCGCCGGCGCCTCGCTGAAGCAGCTGACGCTACTGCGGGTCCGCGACGTCGAGCTGAAGCAGGACGCGCTGACGGCGACGGTGAGCGAGTCGCCGTCTTCGGTGCGCGAGAAGCTGACTCAGCAGCGGAAGCATTTCGTGCTGGTGCTCGACCAGCGCCGCCGTCCGATGCGGTGGGTGCACGTCCGCGAGCTGACGAAGGCGACTTCGTTGTCGACCGCGGGCAAACCGCTGCGCGACTACGTCAGCCTCCAGTCGACCCTGCAGGACGCGCTCGAAGCCATGCTCGCCGAGGGCGGCAGCGTCCCGGTGACCGGCGCGCGCGGCGAGTACGCCGGGACGATCGAGCTCGACACCGTCATCTCGACGATCCAGCAGCTGCGCGAGGAGCACTCCGACGACAGCCCGGCGGAAGGTGTGACCGCATGACGGCCACCGTCGATACCGGCTTCTCCACCGAATCCTCGTCGAGAAGCGCCGAACGGGTCCGGCTGTTCGCCCAGCCCGCCGCGGTGCTGCTGATCGTCGCCGGGGTGCTGATCTGGGTCTTCGCCAGCGACCTCACCGCGACCGAGAAGGAAACCCTCAACGTCGCCGGGCTGCTGGCCGCGCTGCGCGACCACCTGGCGATGACCGTCGTGGTCACCGCGATCGTGGTCGCCGTGGCGGTGCCGCTCGGCGTGCTCGTCACGCGGCCGTGGGCGAAATGGGCGGCGCCGGTCTTCCTGGCGGTCGCGAACATCGGCCAGGCCGCGCCCGCGCTCGGTGTGCTGGTGCTGTGGTTCATCGTCACCGGCGCCACCGGCGGGCTGTGGGTCGCGGCGCTGCCGCTGGCGTTCTACTCGCTGCTTCCGGTGCTGCGGAACACGATGGTCGGCCTGCAGCAGGTCGAGCCCTCGCTGATCGACGCCGGCCGCGGGATCGGCATGTCGGCCTCCGGCGTGCTGTGGCGGGTGGAGCTCCCGCTGGCCGTCCCGCTGATCCTGGCCGGTCTGCGGACCTCGCTGGTGCTGGCCGTCGGCACGGCGACCTTCGGCATGTTCGTGAACGCCGGCGGTTTCGGCCTGCTCATCGACACCGGCTACAAGCTCAACCTGACGAAGGTGCTGATCACCGGCTCGGTGCTCGCCGTCGCACTGGCGCTGCTGGTCGACTGGCTCGGTGCGGTGGCGGAACAGTTCTTCGGACCGAAGGGACTGCGCTGACATGCGACGTCTGAAAGCACTGTTCGGCGCGGTCTTGTTGTGCGGCACGCTTTCCGCGTGCGGGCTGGAGGTCAACACCGCGCTCCCGTACAAGATCGAACCCGGTTCGATCCAGCCCATCGAATCGCTCAAAGGCGTCAAGGTGACGGTGGGGTCGAAGGACTTCACCGAGAACATCATCCTGGGCTACATGGCCGAGATGGCGCTTTCCGCGGCGGGCGCGGACGTCGTCGACCTGACCGACATCAAGGGCTCGAACTCGTCGCGGCAGGCGCTGCTCGCCGGCCAGACCGACGTCACGTGGGAGTACACCGGCACCGGCTGGATCAACTACCAGGGCAACGAACTCCCCGTCCCCGGCGGGGAACAAGCCCAGTACGAGGCCACGAAGGCGGCGGACGAGGCGAAGTTCGGGGTCACCTGGCTGAACTACTCGCCGCTCAACGACCAGTACGCCTTCGCGGTCACCGAGGCCTACGGCGCGGCGAACAACCTGAAGACGACGTCGGATCTGGCGGCGTTCCTCAAGCGGAAGCCGGACCAGAACGTGTTCTGCCTGGAGACCGAATTCACCAGCCGCCAGGACGGTTTCCCCGCCGCCGTGCGGGCGTACGGGTTCCAGAACCCGGTGATCAAGAACTTCGGCATCGGCACGATCTACTCGGCCGTGGCGAGCGGGACCTGCCCGATCGGCGAGATCTTCACGACCGACGGCCGGATCGCCGGGCTCAACCTTCGCGTCCTCGAAGACGACAAGAAGGCGTTCCCGCAGTACAACGCCGTGCCGACGCTGCGGACGGAATTCCTGAAGCAGCATCCGGAACTGCGGGGTCCGCTCGAAGCCGTCGCCGCGGCCATCGACAATGAGCAGATGATCGAGCTGTGCAAGCAGGTCGACGTCGACGGCCGTGACCAGGGCGAGGTCGCCTACGAGTGGATGAAGAAAAAGGGTTTCATCAAGTAGGCCTCGTGAGTGGCTAGGACGGTTCTAACCGTCCTAGCCACTCACGAGCAGGTCAGATCCCCAGCCGGTGCAGCAGCTTCCCCTCCAGCTGGTCCAGCTCCCCGGCCACGGCCCGGTGCGCCGCCTTCCGCCGCGCGGCCGGCATCCGCTCCGAAGCGCGGACGGTCGCCGAAAGCTGCTCCAGTGTCCCCTGCGTGTCCTTCGCGAAGGCCGCGTCGGCGTCGGTCGCCTTCGCGGACCTCTTCAGCTCCGCGAGCCCCTGCGTCAGCCCCGCGATCCGCGCGTGCAGCGCGGCACCGCGTCCGCTGTACTCGCCGAGCTGGTCGACGGCGACACCGAGCTTCTTCGCTTGATAACGGTCGTACAGCTCTCGCGCGGCACCCGCCGCTCGAACGGCGTACGGCGCGATCACCGGCAGTACGGCCGGTCCGAGCACTTTGGCCACCGCGACGGCGTTCTTCGCCTTCTTCGGGGTAAACCTGCCTTCGCCCTCGACGGCTTTGGCCTTGCGCGCCATGGCACCTCCCACGCTGTGTCACAGACGAACTTACTGGTCCCCGATGTGGCGGGCATGTCGGCTTGCCGGACGCCTTCTAGAGTGTTGCCTGTGAGTAACGAGGTGCTACTGGACGCGGGAGCGGTGAGCCGCTGCCGGCGTCGCGTGCACCTGGAACACGATCCGGCGATGCGCGAGGTCCCGCTCGCCCCGCCCGACCCCGCCGCGCAGCAGCGGATCGCCGACGCTTCAGCGCATCGCGAGGCGATCGCGCAGCGCCTCATGGAGGCGACGGGACCCGACGCGACCTGGGTCAAGATCCCCCGAGACCTCCCGGCCGCCGAGCGCGTGCAGCTCACCGAAGAGGCCTTCGCCGCCGAAGCGCGCTACATCTGGGGCGCGCTGCTCCCGGTGGATCGCGCCGGGCACCGGCGTGGCGGTTCCGAGCTCCTGGTTCACACCGGCGACGGATACGTGCCTGTGCTGGTCGTGCGGCACCGCATCACCGATCGCGGCGCGGGCGCGCCGACCACGGTGATGACCGACCTCGACCCGGCGAACCGGGTGCCCGATCCGGCGCGAAAGGTCCGCTCGCAGCCGCGGGACCAGATGCGGCTCGCGCACCTCTACCGGATGCTCGAAGCGCTCGGAAAGCACGAAGGGCACCGCGCCGTCGGCGGCGTCATCGGGCTCGACGCGGACGTCGTCGTTTGGCACGACCTGTCCGCGGCCACCTGGCCGGGCGGCCGGAGCGCGCTGACGGAGTACCAGAGCCGCTTCGTGGACAGGCTCGCCATCGCGAGCGCCGCCGCCGAAGGCGAGGAGCCGCTCGCCGAGCCGTCCCGCGTCCTCGAATGCCGCCGCTGCCCGTGGTGGCCGACGTGCGAGGTCGTGCTCACCGAAACCCGCGACGTCAGCCTGGTCGTCCGGGGCGAGGACGCGATGGAGCTCCGCCGTGCCGGGGTGTCCACAGTGGACAAGCTGGCCGCGCTCGATCCGGCCGACGAACCGCCGCCGATGAACTGGACCGGCGGCACGTTCGCCGACGCGATCATCCTCGCGCGCGCCTGGCTCGCCGATCTCACGATGGTGCGCAAGGTCGACCGCGTCGAGGTTCCGCGCGGTGACGTCGAGATCGACGTCGACATGGAGAGCTTCGGCGATTCCGGCGCGTACCTGTGGGGTTCGCTGCTGACGGGCGCCGACATCGGGATGGAGCAGGGCTATCGCGCGTTCGCGACGTGGGAGCCGCTGCCGACCGCGGACGAGGCCCGGTCGTTCGCCGAGTTCTGGGCCTGGTTCACCGAAGTCCGCGAGCGCACGCTCGCCGCGGGCCTGACCTTCCGCGCCTACTGCTACAACGCGCTCGCCGAGAACCGCTGGCTCTTCGGCTCCGCCGACCGGTTCGGCGAGTACCCCGGTGTGCCGAAGAAGGCCGAGATCGCGTCCTTTGTGGACTCCGAGGAGTGGATCGATCTCTTCCGCAGCGTCACCGACCAGTTCCTCTGCTCGCAGGGCAAGGGGCTCAAGGTGATCGCGCCGGTCGCCGGATTCGCCTGGCGCGACCCGGAAGCAGGCGGCGAGGCGTCGATGCGGTGGTACCGCGACGCGGTCGGCATGGACGGCGGAATCCCGGATGCCGCCCAGCGGGAGCGCCTGCTGCGCTACAACGAGGACGACGTCCTCGCGACGTACGCGCTGCGGAACTGGATGACCGACCACGCGCAGACGTCCGTGCCGTACATGAACGACCTCTGATCACCCGATCGCCGGGAAGCTTGCCATCACGCGCGTCCCTGCGGATACTCGTAGACGAGTACTCGTAAACGAGGAGGCGGCGTGAAGCGGCGGAAGGTCGGGAATCTGCTGGCGCTGGCGATCCTGTCCACGCTGAACGAGCGGCCGATGCATCCGTACGAAATGGCCTCGATCCTGAAGAGCCGCGGCAAGGACCGCGACATGGGGATCAAATGGGGTTCGTTCTACACGGTCGTCGGCAACCTGCGGAAACACGGGTTCATCGAGGCCGTCGAGAGCGGTCGCGACGGCGCCCGTCCTGAGCGAACGGTGTACCGGATCACCGACGACGGCCGTGACGAAATGCTCGACTGGCTGCGTGAACTGCTGGCCGAACTCGCGCCGGAGGTGCCGAAGTTCGTCGCAGGGCTGTCGGTACTGGGCTGGCTCGGGCCGGACGAGGTCATCGCCCTGTTCCGCACCCGGCTGGCCGCGCTGGACGAAGACATCGCCGCGACCCGGGCCGAACTGGCGCGGCTCATCGAGGAGATCCCGCGGCTGGTGCTGCTCGAACTCGAATACCACCTGGCGATCCGAGTGGCGGAAGCCGAATGGGTCCGCTCGGTCCTCGGGGAACTGACTTCCGGCTCGATGCCCGGCCTCGCCGAATGGCGGGCCCTGTTGGCAGAAAGGGGGAACACCGGCTAGTCGAAAGAGCCCCGGCGAGGTGTTGCAGCACCCCGCCGGGGTGGACGATCCCGCAACCGGAACCCGGCCACGAAACGGCACCTTGAGGATAACCGGGCTCCGGGAAACCGACCTGGAGTAACCATGACGAACATCAAGGACAGGAAGCGGTTCAAGCTCATCCCGGAGATGGGCGGCGCGCTGGCGCGGAACTACGCCCGGCAACGCGGCACCGAACCGCAGATCGAACTCTGGCGGACGCAGGCCCGCGAACTCACGGCCGACCTGCCGGAAGGCGCGAAGATCCTCGAGGTCGCCTTCGGCCCCGGCTACTTCGCCGTCGAGCTGGCGCGGCTCGGGTTCTCCGTCACCGGACTGGACGTCGCGCCGACGTTCGTGGAGATCGCGAGCGAGTACGCGCGGACCGAAGGCGTCGACGTTTCGTTCCGCGAGGGCGACGTCGCGGCGATGCCGTTCGGCGACGAGACGTTCGATTTCGTCGTCTGTCAGGCCGCGTTCAAGAACTTCGTGTGGCCGGTGAAGTCGCTCGACGAGATGTACCGCGTGCTGCGTCCGGGTGGCACGGCCGTGGTGCAGGACATGAACCGGGACGCGACCGACGGCGACATCGTGCGTGAGGTCGAGAGCATGAAGCTCGGCAAGCTGGCCGCGCTGGCGACCCGTCAGACCCTCGGCCAACTGCGGCGGCGCGCGTACACGCCGGTCGATTTCCGTGGGTTGGTCGCGGAAACCACGTTCCGGACGTGCGAGGTCACCACCGCCGGGATCGGCGTGGACGTCCGCCTCACCCGTCCCTGACGCGCCATGAAAGGTCCTTTCCTTGCAAATTTTGCAAGGAAAGGACCTTTCATGGCACGCGGGAGAGGCTCAGCGAGGGGCCATGCGCAGCGAGCCGTCCATCCGGATGACCTCGCCGTTCAGGTAGTCGTGGTCGATCAGCGACAGCGCGAGCTGCGCGTACTCGTCCGGCCGCGCGAGCCGCTTCGGGAACGGAACGCCCTCGGCCAGCGAAGCGCGGAATTCCTCGCTCACCGTCGCCAGCATCGGAGTGTCGACGATGCCCGGCGCGATGGTCAGCACGCGGATGCCGTGCGACGCGAGGTCGCGCGCGGCGGGCAGGGTCATCCCGACGATGCCGCCCTTGGACGACGAGTACGCGACCTGCCCGATCTGGCCGTCGAAGGCGGCGACCGACGCGGTGTTGATGATGACGCCGCGCGCGTTGTCGGCCAGCGGCTCGGTCTTGGCGATGGCCTCGGCGGCCAGCGTCAGCACGTTGAAGGAACCGATCAGGTTGATCTGGACGACCTTCGCGTACAGGGCGAGGTCGTGCGGGCCCTTCTTCGAAAGGATCCGCGCGGACGGCCCGATCCCGGCGCAGTTCACCACGGTCCGCAGCGGCACCCCGGATTCGGCGGCGGTCGCGACCGCGGCCCGCACCTGCTCCGGGTCGGTGACATCGGCCTCGACGTAGGTGACGTTCTCGATCTGCTCGGCGTTCGCGATGGCACCGGCGAGGTCCAGCGCGAAGACCCGCGCGCCCTTCGCGGCGAGCGCCTTCGCGGTCGCGCCGCCGAGCCCGGACGCGCCACCCGTGACCAGCGCCGCGGTATCGGTGATCTGCATGTTCTCCCTTTCGTCGACAACCGTTCATAGGTTAACGCTCGTTCGCATCGGGCCCGGGTGGGATGGCTCACTCGGGTGCGCAGCATGTCGTGAGGAGTATTCGGACCTGAAGCATTCCGTTCGTTTGGAGGTCAACTCCGGCTGTCACCTTCAGCAGCATGAGCGCTGCTCGGATCGTGGTGGTGGGGACCGGTTACGTCGGATTGACCACGGGAGCCTGCCTGGCAGGCCTGGGGCATCGAGTCACTTGCGTCGATGTCGACCAGGCGAAGGTCGCAAGGCTCTCCGCCGGACGAGTGGACATCCTGGAGCCGGGATTGTCCGAGCTGGTGTCGAGGGGGCTGACCAGCGGGAGACTCGAGTTCGTGGTCGGCGCGCGCGACGCCGTTCGCGACGCGGAGGCCGTTTTCCTTTGTGTACCAACGCCGATGGGCGCGGGCGGCTCGGCGGACCTGCGGGCCGTCGAGGCTGTCACCAACGAGATCGGCGACGTCATCCCGCCGGGGTGCGCGCTGGTCACCAAATCGACCGTCCCGGTGGGGACGTCGAAGCGTATCCAGGCGATGCTCGGCCGCACGGACGTGCCGGTCGTGTCGAATCCGGAGTTCCTGCGTGAGGGCACCGCCGTGGAGGACTTCCTCGGCCCCGACCGGATCGTCGTCGGTTCGGACGACGTCGCGGCCGCCCGCTGGGTCGGCGATCTCTACGCCGACCTCGCCGCGCCGGTCGTCGTCGCCGACGCCGCCAGCGCGGAACTGGTGAAGTACGCGGCGAACTGCTTCCTCGCGATGAAACTGTCCTATGTGAACTCGATCGCCGAACTGTGCGAACGCCTCGGCGCGGACATCGACCTGGTCACCGAAGGCATGGGCTACGACCGGCGCATCGGCCGCTCGTTCCTCAAACCCGGCCCCGGCTGGGGTGGCTCGTGCCTGCCGAAGGACACCAGCGCGCTGGTCCGCGTCGCCGAGTCAGTGCAGTACGACTTCACGCTGCTCACCTCGGCCATCGAGGAGAACATCGCGCAGCGGGACCGGATCGTCGCGAAGATCGCCGGCGCGGTCGGCGGCACGCTGGCCGGTTCGCGGATCGGCATCCTTGGGCTGGCGTTCAAGGCCGGGACGAACGACCTGCGCGACTCACCCGCTCTCGCGGTCGCTTCGGTGCTGGGCGCGCTCGGCGCGGAACTGACCGCCTACGACCCCGCCGTCGGCGGCCACATCGACGGCATGACCGTGGTCGACGACCCGTACCAGGTCGCGAAGGCGGCCGACGCCGTCGTCGTGCTGACGGAATGGGACGAGTTCAAGCGGCTCGACTGGACCTACATGGCCGAGCAGATGGACGGCGACGCGGTCGTCGACACGCGCAATCTCCTTGACCCGCAACGGATCCTGGACGCCGGCCTGTCGTGGCAGGGCGTCGGGCGGCCGCGGGCGGCGCTGCGGCGGAAGGTCGCCGTCTCCTGACCTGCCTGCCTCCCGCGGGTGCTATGAAAGGTCCTTTCCTTGCGAAATTTGCAAGGAAAGGACCTTTCATTGCACCAGGGAGACAAGCTTCATCAGCCCATCCACGACCTCCTCGGCCGACGGCGCGTTCTCCGGATCGAGCATGTGCTGAAGCATGATGCCCGAGTTCAGGGCCGTGGCCACCGCGCCGATCCGCCGCTCGTCCGCCTCGGTGAGGGTGTCCTCGTCGATCCCGAGGATGCCCGCCGCTATCCCCCGGCGGCCCTCGCGCTGCGCGGCGGCGAGTTGTTTCCGCAGCTCAGGGTGATGTTCGGACTGCACGAACGCCTCGATCGAGGCAAGCCACAGCTGCCGGTTGCGCCCGTAGGAGTCGATCATCGCGTGCCAGGACGCCCGGTACTGCTCGTCCGCTGAGGCGTGGGGATCGACGGCGCTCATCATCTCCCGCTGGACTTCCCGGCCCCACTCGTCCATCGCCTGGGAGAACGCCGTCAGCAGCAGGGCTTCGCGCGACCCGAAGTGGTAGCCGATCGCCGCGTGACTGACCCCGGCGGCGGCCGCGATATCCCGCACCGTGGTGCGTGACCAGCCCTTTTCCTTCAAGCACTGGATGGCGCCCGCCATCAGGTCCTCGCGATTACCCATGTCCGGGATCCTAGACCACGCGGTTTATCCAAGCGGTTTAACCAGATGGATTGACCAAGCGTGCAAATCTGCCGTACGGTCGGTCTCGGCACACCGAAACCTCGAGGAGCAGCCATGACCACCACCGTTCTGATCTCCGGCGCCGGCATCGCGGGCCCGGCCCTCGCCTTCTGGCTGCGGAAGCGCGGCTTCACGCCGACCGTCGTCGAGCGCGCCCCGGCGCTGCGCGAAGGCGGGAGCGCGGTCGACTTCCGCGGTGAGCAGATGGCCCTGCTGGAACGCATGGGAATCCTCGACGACATCCGTGCGAAGGAGACCGCGATGGGCGCGCAGGTCATCGTCGACACGCGAGGCAAGAAGGTCGCCCAGATGCCGTCGGTCTTCTTCAGCGGCGAAGTCGAGATCGAGCGCGGTGATCTGACGCGCATCCTCTACGACCACACGAAAGACGACGTCGAGTACGTCTTCGGTGACTGGATCACCGGGTTGGACGAGGTCGCGGACGGCGTCGACGTCAGCTTCGCCCACGGTGAACCGCGCAGATTCGACCTGGTCGTCGGCGCGGACGGGCTGCACTCGGGCGTGCGGCGGCTGACGTTCGGCGACGAAGAGCGATTCCGTACCGACCTCGGCTTCCACACCGCCGGCTTCACCGTGCCGAACCACCTCGGCCTCGACCACCTCGGCCAGATCTGCAGCGTCCCCGGCCGCACGGTCATGGTCGCCAGCGGTCGTGACCGCTCGGCACTCAACGTCAGTTTTGTCTTCGCGTCGGACTCGCTGGAGGTGCGTCGCCGCGACGTCGAAGCGCAGAAGGAGGCCCTTGTCGAGCGCTACGCCGACTTCGGCTGGGAAGCCCCGACGCTGCTGGAAGGCCTCGCCGACGTCGACGCGCTGTACTTCGATTCGCTCAGCCAGATCCACCTCGACAAGTGGTCGCAGGGCCGGGTCGTGCTGCTCGGAGACGCGGCCTGGTGCGCGGGTCCGGGCGGTTCGGGCACCGGCCTCGCGATGATGGGCGCGTACGTCCTGGCGGGTGAACTCGCCGCCGCGCAGGGTGACCACGAAGCCGCTTTCGCGCGTTACGAAGAGAAGCTGCGCGGTCCGGTGAAGGTCTCGCAGAAGCAGGCGGCCGGGATCGGCACGTTCCTCGCGCCGAAGACCCGGTTCATGCTCGGCTACCGCAACTTCCTGTACCGGGTGCTGGGTTCGCGGCCGATGACGAAGGTGTTCACGTGGATCACCTCGCGGGCGGCGAACGCGGCGACGCTGGAAAACTATGACGCTCCGGTGGCCGCGCGGGGATAGTTTCGGTGGGTGATGGAGGAGAAGGAGTTCCGGAAGGTCTGTTACGAGGCGGCTCGACGAACGCGCGGCCGGATCACCCAGTTCTCGTCGTACCCGGAGCCGGGGAACTTCAAGCAGGCTGAGATCGCCTATCCACACCGGACCGCCGCGGTGTTGTGGGCGCAAGAGTGGGATGGCCGAAGGTGCGAGATCTTCGGAATCGCCGAAGCGCCCGTCAGTTACGGATCGATCACCTTCGTCGACGAGCCGGGCCTGCTGGCCGTTCTGAGAGAACTACTTCCCGAGTACCGGTTGTACACGCGGGCAGAGCTTGAAGCGCCGATCGACCTCACGGTGCCGCCATGGGTGAACGATCGCGAAGCCAGGTATTGGCGACCCGACAACCTCGGCGAAGCCCTCTTCAACTACTGGGACTGAAAAAGTAGTTAGCAAAGCGTAGTATCGGCCTCGTGTTCACGACCAGGCCGGAACTGGCCGGCACCCACGGCATGGTGGCATCGACGCACTGGCTGGCCTCGGCCACCGGGATGGCGGTGCTCGAAAACGGCGGCAACGCCTTCGACGCGGCGGTGGCGGCCGGGTTCGTCCTGCAGGTCGCCGAGCCGCATCTGTGCGGCCCGGCGGGGCAGGTCCCCGGCATCTTCGTCACCGCCGCGGATCGGACTCCGCGAGCCCTCGCAGGTCAGGGGGTCTCGCCGGCGGCCGCGACGCCGGAGTACTTCGCGGATCTCGGACTCGACCTGATTCCCGGCAGCGGCTTGCTCCCCGCGACCGTCCCGGGCGCCTGGGACGGCTGGCTGCTGCTCCTGCGGGATCACGGCACGAAGTCGTTGCGCGACGTGCTCGGCTACGCGATCTCGTACGCGCGCAACGGGATTCCGCTGGTCAGCCGGGTTGGTGACACGATCCGCGCGGTGCAGGACCTCTTCACCGGGCATTGGCCGACGTCGGCGGCGCTCTGGTTACCGGACGGCAAGCCCGCCGAAGGGCTGCACCGCAACCCGGCCCTCGCGGACACCTGGGAGCGGTTGGTCGCCGAGGCCGAGTCGGTCAGTGGCCGAGAGGCGCAGATCGACGCCGGACGCCGCGCGTGGTCGCAAGGTTTCGTCGCCGAAGCGATCGAAGCGTTCAGCCGCAAGGCCTTCCGTGACGATTCCGGGCGCGACCACGCCGGGCTCCTGACCGGCGAAGACATCGCGGGCTGGGAAGCGACGTACGAGGACGCGCTGCAGGTCGACTTCGGCGACTGGGGCCTGGTGAAGATGGGCGCCTGGACGCAGGGCCCGGCGTTGCTGCAGCAGGCGCGGTTGCTGGACGGCCTGCGCGATGAACTGTCCTATGTGGACGGTATCCCGACGGAACGCACGGTGCACTTGGCCGTCGAGGCGACGAAGCTGGCGTTCGCGGATCGTGAGGCTTGGTACGGGGACTCGCCCGACGTGCCGATCGAGTTGCTGCTCTCCCGCGAGTACGCGGACGCCCGCCGCGCGTTGATCACCGAAGAAGCGTCCGCCGAACTCCGGCCAGGAGGGCCTTCGCCGCGGCTGCCCGCGATTCTCGAAAAGCTGCGCGGGCTGGAATCCGGTTCCGGTGCGACGGGGGAGCCGACGGTCGGGCCGCTGGGCGAGACTCGTGGGGACACCGTGCACATCGACGTCGTCGACGCGGCAGGGAACATGATCTCGGTGACGCCGTCGGGCGGCTGGTTGCAATCGAGCCCGACGATCCCGGAGCTCGGTTTCTGTCTCGACTCGCGTGGGCAGATGTTCTGGCTGGAACAGGGTTTGCCGAACTCGCTGGCGCCTCGGAAGCGGCCGCGGATCACGCTTTCGCCGTCGATGGGCCTGCGTGACGGCGAGCCGGTGCTCGCGTTCGGGACGCCCGGCGGCGACCAGCAGGACCAGTGGCAGCTGTGTTTCTGGCTGGCGCACACGCTCGGTGGGCTGAACCTGCAGGAGTCGATCGACTCGCCCGCTTGGCATACGACCGCGTTCCCGAGTTCGTTCTATCCGCGTTCGTGGACGCCGCGGGAACTGGTGGTCGAATCGCGGCTCGGTCAGTCCACAATGGACGCTCTCGCGGCGCGCGGCCACGCTGTCGTCGACGCAGGACCTTGGGCGCTCGGGCGGCTTTCGGCCGTGTCGCGGTCCGGCGGTGTCCTGCGCGCCGCCGCGAACGCGCGCGGAATGCAGGGCTACGCCGCCGGCCGCTGACGCTGACGAGGTCAAGAGCGCGGCTGTTCCCAGAGCCAGAACTCGATGCCCTGGTTGTCCACGCAGTCGGCGCTCAGGCCGTAGGGCTGCTGTTCGGTTTCGCCTGCCTGGCCGCCTTGGGCGCGGACACGGTCGAGGGCGGCGGCGAGATCGTCGACGGCGTACATGAGTTTCCAGCCCACCTGCCGCCCCGGGCCGCCCCAGAGTCCGCCCTGCAGGCCGGAACCTTCGACGCCCCAGCCCCCTTCGACCCGCCCGGGCGAGAACTGCCAGCCCAGAACAGCGCCGTAGAACGCCTTCGCGCGTTCGTCGTCGGGGACCTGGAAGGTGAAGTAGCCCGCTTCGCCGTGCCGGATCGGCGTAGCGGCCGAAGCGGGCCGAGGCGCCGCCTGCGCGAGAAGCCACCGCTGGCCGTACGGGTCCTTGATCTCTCCGCTCAGCCCGTGGCCTTCGTCCGCGACGGGACGCCGCAGCTCCGCGCCCAGCTCCACGGCCCGTGCGGCCGACACGTGCACGTCCGCGACCTCGACCCGGATCAGCGGGCCACCGGCGGGTGCCACGACGATGCCCAGCTCGGGGAATTCCTCCGCGAACATCAGCACGCTGTCCCCGATGGCCAGTTCCGCGTGCCCGACCCGGCCGTCCTCCATCACGATCGGATCGGACCGTCGCCGCGCCCCGAACACCTCGACATAGAAATCGAGCGCGGCACGGGCGTCGGTGACCACGAGATAGGGCGTCAGGGAACGTACTTCGGCTGTTTCCGTCATATCGGCTCCGTTCAGGACGGCGCGACGAAGGTTGTCGCGCAGTTCGGCGGCGAAGAGCGGGTCAGGCTCGACAGGCTGCGAGGGCGCGCGAAGCGCGTCGAACGGATCAGGCATCGCGACCCTCCTTCTCCTGGTAAGCACGCCGGAACGCGGCACGGGCCCGCACGAGCAACGCCTCCGTGGCGTGCACCGTGCGCTCGAGATGGCCGGCGACCTCCGGTACCGGGAGGCCGTCGACGTAGCGAAGCGTCAACGCGGCCTGGTGATGCGCCCCGAGCGACGCGAGCACTTCGCGCGCCAGAAGGGCATCCAGCTGTTCGTCCCACGGATCGGTGTAGTCCTCCTCGTGGACGAGCCGCAGCCCGCGTTCCTCACGTGCTTTGCGCCGCCAGTGATCGGCGAGCTTGTGCCGGGCGACGCCGATCAGCCACCCGGTGCTCACTGGAGGTGCGAACTCCTTGCGACAGGCCCTCACCGCGCCGAGGAACGTCTCGGACGTCAGCTCCTCGGCGAGGGTGCGATCACCGCACCGGGACAGCAGGTACCCGTAGACCTCCGGCAACGCCGTCTCGTAGAGCGAGAGCAGCGCGAAGGCCGGGTCCCGATGCACCCGTGGTTCCGTCACATCCCCATCGTCGCTCGGGAAGCCACAACTCCGACGGGTGAAACCGAACTTTCTCAGTTCCGTGGATCCGGCAGCCGCCGGGCCACCGTGATCACCCCGACCGTCAGCACCGCCTGGATCCCGATGACCAGCACGAACGCACCCTTCATCCCGAGCGGCCCGGCGCCGGCGGAGGCGAACAACGTCCCCAGGGTCGCCACGCCCAACGCCATCGCTGCCTGCTGCGAAGTCGTCAGCATCCCGCTGCCGACCCCGGCGATCTCCGGCGGCACCTTCGACAGGACGATCCGGAACACCGTCGTCATCGCCAGCCCCTGGCCGAGACCGCACAGCAGCATCCCCGGCACGAAATCGAGCACCCCCAGATCCGGCCACTCCAGCAGCACGGTGCCGATCAGCGTCAGCAGCCCGAGCAGCTGCACCGAGAGACCGGCGGCCACCACCCGCTGCCCGAACCGCGTCACCAGACGGCTGCTGACCAGGCACATCGCGAAGAACGCGAGCGAAAGCGGCGCCGTCACCAGGCCGGACCCCAGCGGGCCGAGGTGCAGGCCGTCCTGCAGTGTCACCGCGAACACGAACATGAACGCGCTGAACCCGACGAAGAACGGCACCCCGACCAGCAGCCCTTGCCGCACGCTCGGCAGCCGCATCACCGATGGCGGCAGTAGCGGGACACCGCCCCGGCGTTCCATCCGGCGCTCGACGTGGACGAATCCGGCCGCGGCGAACGGGAAGACGACGAGCAGCGCGATCGTCCACAGTGGCCAGCCCAGCACCGGCCCTTCCGCCAGCGGGAGCAGCAGCGACACCAACGCGATCGCCAGGAGGACCGTGCCGGGACGGTCGACGCCGAGCGGGTTCCGCGAGCGGCTCTCCGGGATCAGCCGCCGCGCGACCAGCAGACCGGCGATCCCGACGGGCACGTTGACCAGGAAGATCGGCCGCCACCCGGTACCCCACAGATCCGCGGCGACCAGTGCTCCGCCGAGGAACTGGCCCAGCACCATCGAAAGCCCCGCCGTCGCGCCGTAAAGACCGAGCGCCCTGGACCGGCGCTCGCCGGTCGTGGTCGCCTGGATGATCGACAGCACCTGCGGCAGCATCAGCGCGGCGGCCGCCCCCTGTGCGGCCCGTGCCAGCACCAAGGTCAACGCCGTCGGCGCGATCCCGCAGAGCAGGGAAGTGAAGGTGAACGACGCCAGCCCGATCAGGAACAGCTTGCGGCGGCCGAAGGCGTCACCGAGCCGTCCGCCGACGACGAGCAGGACGGCGTACGCGATCCCGTAGGCCGCGACCACCAGCTCCAAGGTGGCGGACGAGGTGCGGAGATCCGACCCGATCGCGGGCAGGGCGATGTTGACGATGAAGAAATCGACGAGCGGAAGTGCCGCCCCCAGCAGCACGGTGACCAGACCCGCCGAGGTCAGGGCCGGGTCGACGGCGACGCGGGCGGGCGTCGCCGAAACTTGCGTGGATGTCATGAGTACCACGATCAGCCGAGCAGGAACCTGGTACCAGGAGTGTGTTTATCCTGGTACCGCCACTACCTGGTAACCGGCTTAGAGCTTTGCGAACCTGATGAGGTGACCATGACCGTCGATTCGCGAGTGGCCGAGGTGCGACGGCACGAACTGGCCGCCTTCCTGCGCAGCCGCCGCGAGCGCATCACCCCGGACCAGGTCGGCCTGCCGATCAGCGGCAGGCGCCGCACGCCGGGACTGCGCCGCGAGGAGGTCGCGCTGCTGGCCGGGGTCGGGGTCACCTGGTACACGTGGCTCGAACAAGGCCGCGACATCAACGCGTCCGAGCAGGTGCTGGACGCGATCTCGCGGACCCTGCGGCTCGACCCGCACGAGCACACACACCTGTTCACCCTCGCCGGCGCGCCAGAGCCACCGCTGGAGAAGGACTGCAAACTCCTCAGCCAGAACGTCTACCGGATGATGAACAAACTGGAGCCGTTCCCGGTCTGCGTGCGCAACGCGCGGTGCGACATCCTCGCCTACAACCGGGCCTACGACTGGTTGTTGGGCGGCCTCGACGCGATTCCGTTCGAGGACCGCAACACCCTGATCCAGTGCCTGACCAATCCCGAGTGGCGCCGCAGGCTCCCGGACTGGGAGGTCAACCTGCCCCGCGTGGTCGCCGGATTCCGCGCGGCGATGGCCGAGCATCTCGCCGAACCGGCGTGGAAGAACCTGGTCAAACGGCTGCGGCAGGAGTCCGAGCTGTTCGAGCGGATGTGGAAGCAGCACGACGTCTCCGGCGAGCGGATCGTCCTCAAACGCTACCTGCACCCGGACGTCGGCCTGCTGCGCTTCGAATTCTCGTACCTCTACCTCGGGCGGCGTTCCGAGATCTCCTTGGCGACGCTGACTCCGGCGGACGAGGAAACCGCCGCGAAGCTGCCCAGCTCCTTCTGACGGGGGAGACGGACCAAGCTCGCGAGGGAGCCTTTCGGCGGCGTGAACGCCGACGCTGGAGTGCATGACCGTAGCGATGGCTCCACCCAAGATCTCCAACGCTCGCCTGATCGTCTGCTACGCGGCGATCCTGGGCACGCTCCCGTACCTGACCCTCAAGGCGTCCTGGGTCACCGGCGGCAGCCTCGGCCTGCGCGATCCGTCCTTTGTGGACTCCGACCTGATGATGTTCGCGAATCTGGCCACCGGCGGGATGGACGTCGTCGCGGTGATCCTCGCGCTGGCGTTCACCTACTCCTGGGGCCGCCGGATCCCCGCGCCGCTGGTCCTGTTCCCGATCTGGATCGGCACCGGGCTGCTCGCGCCGATCGTGCTGGACCTCCCGGTGATCGTCGCCGACCTGTCCACGGCGCAACTGGCCGAAATGCCGCTGGAGAACTGGGTCTGGGCCGTCGTCTACGGCGGCTTCGCCTGGCAGGGCATCCTGCTGCTGACCGCGTTCGTGCTCTACGCCCGCGATCGCTGGTGGTTCGTCGTCACCGGCACCGTGAAGCCGGGCACGATCGGTGTGGCGGGCCTGCTCGGCATCGTCGCCGCGCTCGTCACGGCGGTCGGCCACACGATCTGGGCGTTCGGGACCGGCGGTATGGCGGCCCGAGGTCAGGACTTCGTGATCGCGGTACTCGTCGTGCTCGCCGCGATCGCGCTGGCGAACGTGTCGCGCGGACGGTTCTGGCCGCGGCTGGTGCTGGTGTGGACCGGTGCCGGGGCGATGGCGGGCACGGGGACGTGGGCTCTGTTCAGCGCGCTCACCATGGGATCCACCGGACGGGTGGCGGTGCTGGCCGTCCAGGTGATCGGCGGGGTGCTGATGATGATCTCGGTCCTGCGGCGACTACCGCAGGCGGCGTAGCGGGGAAGCCGCTTTTCAACGGACGCGATCCGCCCCCGCCGCGGGTAGCTTTCGTCCTGTGCTGCTGAAAGAACGGTTTCCGTGGACCCTCTGGGTGGGCCGCGTGCTGCGCGTGGTGCTGCCGCTGGGGTTCGTCCTCGGTGCCACGAGCGGTGCCTCGCGCTGGCAGCCGGACGCGCCGCAGATGACCACGTCCGCGGTGTTGTGGCTGGTCGCCATCGCGGTGCCGCTGCTGGTCGTCCACCGCTTCCCGTTGACGATCTTCCTGCTCACCTCCGCGTTGACGCTCGGCTACTACACGTCCGGCAATCCGGGCGGTCCGGCGATCGTCTTGCCGACCATCGCGCTGTTCCTGCTCACCAGGATCCGCGGGCCCATCGTCGCCGGCGGCGCCGGCGGAGCGCTCCTGGCGGCGGCGGGGATCGCGTTGTTCGCCCGGCACGGGCTGCCGGGCTTCGATCTGCGGGCCGGGCTGGGCTTGGTCTGGGTGATCGCGGTCGTCGGGATCGGGACGGCGGTGCGCAACGGGATGGCGGCCGCGCGTGCTCGCCGCGAGCAGGCCGACGAGCACCGGCACCGGATGGCCGAGCAGGAGCGGCTCACCATCGCCCGCGAGGTGCACGACGTCGTCGCGCACAGTCTCGCGATGATCAACGTCCAGGCCGGGGTCGCCGCGCACGTCGCCGACCGGCGGCCTGAGCAGGCGAAAGAGGCGCTGCTGAACATCAAGGACGCGAGCGCTTCGGCGCTGAAGGACCTTCGCGCCACGCTGGCCGTGCTGCGTTCCGGTGAGGACAAGGCGCCCGCGCCGAGCCTCGCCCAGGCCGACGAGCTGTTCGAGCACGCTCGCGCCGCCGGGCTGGAGGTCCGCGTCGACGGCGAGCCGGGGGAGCTGCCCGCGCCCGTCGACGGCGCCGCGTACCGGATCCTGCAGGAATCGCTGACGAACGTGGTCCGCCACGCGCATCAGGCACGGGGCGTCGACGTCAGCTTCGAGCGGAAAACCGGTGCGCTGACGCTGCTCGTCCGCGACGATGGCCGTGGCGCCGTCGATCCCGCGCCCGGGCACGGCCTGCGCGGCATGTCCGAACGGGCGGCCGCGCTGGGCGGAGTGCTCACGACGTCCGTGGTGGACGGCGGCTTCCAGGTCCGCGCGGACCTGCCCATCAAGGGGGAAGAATGACGATCCGGGTGGTTCTCGCCGACGACCAGGTGCTGGTGCGCGCCGGTTTCCGGGTTCTGCTGGAGACCGAGGACGGATTCGAGGTCTGCGCCGAGGCGGGTGACGGCGAGCAGGCCGTCGCGGCCGCCGTCGAACACCGGCCGGACATCGTCGTGATGGACGTCCGCATGCCCGGCGTCGACGGGCTCGAAGCGACGCGGCGGATCACCGCGAATCCCGAGCTGGCCGGGGTGAAGGTCCTGGTCCTGACCACGTTCGACGTGGACGAGTACGTCTACGAGGCGTTGCGCGCCGGCGCGAGCGGGTTCCTGCTGAAGGACACCGATCCGGTGGAGTTGCTGCGGGCGCTGAAGGTGGTCGCCGCGGGCGAAGCCCTGCTGGCCCCGACCGTGACCAGACGGCTGATCGCGGAGTTCGTCGACCGGCCGGAGAACCGCCGCATCGACGTGAGCGCCGTCCGCGAGATCACCGACCGCGAACGCGAGGTCCTCGGCCTGGTCGCCGGCGGTATGTCGAACGACGAGATCGCCGCGCATCTGGTGATCTCGACGGCGACCGCGCGCACGCACGTCAGCCGCATCATGACCAAGATCGGGGCGCGCGACCGGGCGCAGCTGGTGGTGCTCGCCTATGAATCCGGACTGGTCAGTCCTCGCCGGGGTTGAGGTTCCCCCAAAATGCTGAGATTGCGGAAAAATCTCCGCCGATCACCCGGAGTCGTCAACACCGGTCCAACGCTGACGCTCCGTTAATTCGCCAAAGTGCACGTGCAGATGCACGTCCCGGGAGGGCTCCGGTGAAGCGCGGGCAGTGCCGTCGTCGCCGGCGGATCTTCGTCTCCACCTGGAGTCCGATGGAACGGCCGACGCGTTCCGGTCGACGATTCGAAATCGGACGGTTGTACGGCTAACCCTGATTTCCTGGCGAACGCAGAACCATCGCGCGGAATCCACTCTCGTCGCCATATACGGTGGGTGATCTTTTCTCCGGTCGCCGCGTGGAATGATGGTCACTTTCCGTCGCGAAATCGCTCCCTGGACGGGTTCTCCTCGCCCGGTGTTGCTTTGTCGCAATGGCGCTGAGCATTAGTCTCCGGCTGAACGGCAAGGGGGATGTCACCTACCCGACGTGATTCTCACTCGGCCGGGTCCAGAATTCGATTCACTTTTTTCTCTCACTGGGAGTCACCATTGACGGCACAGACACCTGACCCGCTTCTGGTGGTCACCGCGGGCGTCGTCGTTCTCGCTTACATCGTTTTCGCCGCGATCCTCACCCGGCTCCTGCTGACGAAGAGGGTCGCCCAGCCGGCGAAGGTCATCGGGTCGGTCGCGGCGCTCGTGGCGGGACTCCCGGCGATCCTCTACGCGTTCGCGGCGGTGGTCGGCTGATGGGCGGGGACTTCCTGGCCGCGGTCACCGAGCGGCAACGGCAGCGGCTGCTCGACCTCGGCAAACACGTCGACCACGCGGCGGGCACGACACTGCTCAACCAGGGCGATCCGGCGCCGCCGGTGCTGATCCCGCGGTCCGGCTACGTGAAGGCGCTGCGCGCGGCCCAGGGCGGCACACCGCCGACGATCGTGGACCTCCTCGGCGCCGGTGACGTGCTCGGCGTCGAGGACTGCCTGGCCAGACGGCCGAGCCATCTCTCGTACATCGCCACGAAACCGGTCCGCGTGCTGGAGATCCCGCAGAGCGCCTTCCACGGCTTTCTCGACGACGACCACCAGGCGCTGACGCTGATCACCGTCGACCTGGCCGTCCGGTTGCGACTGCGGAACGTCGCGCTGGGGTTCGCGACGGCCAAGGTCCGGAGCCGGTTGACCGCTTTCCTGACCAGATTGCAGGCGTTGTACGGGGTTCCCGGCGAAGACGGCGTCGTCATCGACGTCGGCCTGAACCACACGGACATCGCCTCCGCGATCGGCGCCTCGCCCGCGTCGGTCAACGCCGAGATGGCGAAACTGAAGAACGAGGGTTATCTCAGCACCGGCTACAGGACGATCCACGTTAAGAAACGTTTGCGTGAGGACGGCCCGCCGCTCACTCCGGTCCCGGCCGCGCGGCGGCGGATCCCGCAGATGCGGATGAGGCGGATTGCGATGGGGTGAACGAAATCCGGGGTCAACCGCGCTTGAGCTGAAGCGCGAGCCGTATGACGAACACGACGGCCAGCGCGGCGACCAGGGCGATCTCCCAGGCCATGGCGGCTCCTCCTCGTCCAGCGTCCGGACTCACCGATGCTCTGCCCATAAGGCGCATCAGCGGGGGAGGACGTTCATCGACACGGCCCAACTCACACTTCCGGGCTAACGCCGCGCGCACACGAAGTACCTAAAGAGCGTTCTCGACCGCCGCCCACACCCGATGCGGGTCGAGGTCCATCGGCCGCGAGCCCGGATCGGGCCGTTGCCGCCGCAACAGCACCTGCTGCACCAACGTCGCCCGCCGGTCCGCCGCGGCCACCCGCCGCCAGAACAGGTGATCCTCCAGGCCCTCGAACAGCACCTCGGTGGTCCACCCGCCGAACTCGTCGACGAGCGACCGCCGCACCAGATAGCCGCTGCCGAGGTACGGCAGCGTCCGCAGGCGCCGCTCCTCCGGCGGCAGCGCGCCGACCAGGCCTTCCCCTGGATCCGCGATCGGGCAGTGCACGACGTCGGCGCCCTCCGAAGCGGCCAGCAGCCGCTCCAGCAGGAACTCCGAAGCACGCGTCCCGCCGTCGAGCACCAGCAGCCACGACGCCGTCGAACGCTCCAGCAGGCCGTTCCGGGTGAGACCGCGGCCGAGCGGAGCGTCGTGCAGCAGGACGTCGTACGGGCGCGGACGCGGCCACGGGTGCACGCCGTCCTCGCCGACGAGTACCCGCTTCGGTGTCACGCTGCCGGTGAGCAGGTCGTTCGCGAGTTCGTCCGGGTCGGCCTCTCCGGTCCGGCGCACGATCAGCACGTCGACGTCGGCGGTGCCCGGTGAGGAGGCCACCGCGGGTTCCCAGCGTCGCGTGGCGACCCGTCGCGCACCCTCGACCTGCCGGATGATCCGCGCCGAGGCGACCACGCCTTCGGGTGAGACGGCGGCCTGCACCGAACGGTCCCCGGCGAAGCGCGCGTCGAACGACGCGGTGTCGACCGCGAGCGCGTTCGCCGGGCTGCGCAGCGTCGACGCGAACCGCCGCATCGTGGCGAGGTCCGTCGCCGGTGCCGAGGTGACCCCGCGGACGAGTGACGAAGCCACGTCGATCAGCATCCTGGCCGACGGACCCATGTCGAGCGATCGCACGAATTCGTACGCAGCGGCCCGCAGACGCCGTTCGCGCCCGGGTTCGGCGGCGAGCGCCGCCGCGACGGTGCCCAGCGACTCTGCACGCGCCATCACCAGGTGTTCGCCGGGAACCAGCGGCTCGATGTCGGCCGAGGTCTCGCTGATCACCACACAGCCGTTGGTCATCGCTTCGAGGGTGCGGACCCATTCCAGCGTCTGCTTCCGCTCCCGGTGCAGATTCAGCAGGAACCGCGACCGCGCGAGATGCTCGAATTTCGCCTTGCCGGGCAGGAAGTCGACGCGGGCGGCGGTCATCGGCTCGTGCGGCGGGGTCAGCAGCCGTGTCCGCAGGCCTTCGAGGTCGCGCGCGTACGAGCCGAGCAGCGCCGACCGGCGTCGTTCGGCCGTGCCCAGGTACGTCACGTCGAGTTCGCGAGGGCTGTCGAGGTCGCCGCCCCACAGATCCCACAGCGGGGTGTAGCCGAGCTGGAAATGCTCGACCCGCACCCCGCGCCGTCGCAGTTCGGCGGTGGCGTCGACGTGGATGTCGACCGCGGCGCCCAGCGCGCGGACGAGCGACACGGTGCGTTCGAACGTCGAGGTCCCGGGATGCTCCACACAGAACCCGATGGTCCGCCGGACCTGGTCGGCGTCGGGATAGTCGGTGTCCGGGCAGATGACGAAGTACTCGTGCGGGACGACCACGTAGACGGTGTCCGGCCCGGCTTCGGGGTACTTGCCGACGGCGGTCCGAGCCTGCCCGCCCGCCGAACGCACCGCGTCGGCGACCACTTCGAGCAGCTCCTCCATGAAGGCCGAGCCACCCTCGGCGGACACGAAACAGAGATCGGTCACGGCCGGTTCATCCTCCTGCGCACCAGCCGCAGTGGCGCGGTGACCCGCCAGCTGAGCGTCCGCCGCGTCGCGTCCAGCTCGTTCGCCATTTCGGCGGCCACCCGTTCCGCGGTCAGCATGCGCTGCCGGTCCGCGGACGGTTCGCCACCGGGCAGGATGTCCGCCTCGACGACCCCCGCGGACAGCACGAGTTCGGCGTCAAGCAAGGCGAGCCGGAGGCTGTCGCGCTCTTCGCGGGCCGACAGGAGCTCGGCGCGCATCGAATCACGCTGCTGCCTGGCGAACAGTACGTCGCCCTCCAACGCCGTCGCCCTGGCGTTCGCGACGTCGAGCTCTTCCCGCAGCGCGGCCGCTCGCTCCTCCACCGCGGCCGCTCGCTCCGTCGCCTCGGCGAGCTCCGCGCGCAGCGAACTCATCGCCGTGACATCGACGGTCACCGCGCGCAGTTCCTCCTCCGTGTCGGTCAGCTTCGCCTTCAATCTGTCCTGTTCGGCGGTGAACATCTGCCGTTCGGCGCGCAGCCGGGTCAGTTCGGCCTGCACACGGCCGGGCAGACCGGTGAACTCGGAGTTGTCGTCAGGCACGGTCGCCCCCCGCACTGTGGCGCCCGCTGAGGGCGAGATCGGTCAGGATTTCGGAGTATTCGCGTGCGTAGCCCGCCGGATCGAGCCACGGCAGGAGCCTCTCGTACGCGGCTTCCGCCATTTCGCGTCGCCGGGCCGGAGGTGTGCCGAGAGCCCGGAGCAGCGTCGCCGTCAAGGCGTCGACGTCGTTGGTTTCGAACAGCCAGCCGGATTCCCCGTCCACGAGCATTTCCCTGGCGCCGAACACGTCGGTCGCCGCCACCGGGACCCCGCAGCTGACGGCTTCGAGGATCGACCGCGGCAGCGATTCGACGTCCGAATTGTTGACGAAGAGGTCGGCCGCGTGAAGCCAGCGCATCGGATCCGGCTGGATCGGCACCAGATCGACGGTCTTCCCGAGTCCGGCGCGCTCGACCGTCCGCCGCATGGCCTGCCCGTACGGGGTCGGGTGCAGGCCGATGATGCTGAGCTTCACCTCGGGATGGACACGGCGGATCCGGCGCATCGCGGAGAGCAGCGGGGCCTGGCCCTTGCGCGATTCCGTGATCCCGACGTTCACCAGCACCACGTCGTCCGGCGAATAGCCGAGGTCCGAGCGCGCCCGGCGGCGGGTCTCGGCCGGAGTCCGGCCGCCCAGTGTCCACATCGGAGTCCCGTAGCGGACCGTCCGGCACCGTTCCGGTTTGCTGTGGGGAAGGAACATCTCCCGCGTCGAGTCGGCGACGAACAGCAGCATGTCGGTTTCGGCGAGCGTGGACTCCCAGCGCCGCCACACCGCGGACGGCGGTTTGGCCGGACCCCAGTTGTGATATGCGAAGGTGGGCAAGGAGAAACTCTCGTGGATCACCCACGCCGTCGGGAGCCCTGCCCGCTTGGCCGCGTCCGCGGCCGGAAAACCGCCGAGGGTGTTGACCAGCGCGACGCCCGCCCCGGACAGCTTGGCGAACCTGGCCAGCTCGGCGACGTGTCCTTCGTACTCGGGGACCGAAGACGTGCGGTAGTGCGTCGTGACGTGCACCGGCACACCGAGTTGGCGGCATTCCGCCCGCAGCGGGCCGTCCACCGCGGTCACCAGGTCGACCCGCCAGCCATGATCGCGGACGAGCCTGCCGAGCAGTTCCTGCAGCCACAGCTGCCCACCGCCGACGGCCAGGCTGTGCGTGAAGATCAGTGCGTGCCGCGGATCCGTCGGCACCGTGGTCCTGGCCAGCACCCGAGCGGTTTCCGCGGTCAGCTCGTCGGCGAGCGCGGCTTCGTCCGGGTCCGCTTCGGCGTGCCGAAGGGTGAAGGTGTGGCGAGGGGAGACGTGTTCGCCGACCCCTTCGGTGCGGAACCGGACCCGGAGCGACAGCGTCCGCTCGGTGCCCTCGGGCAGGTCGACCGGGACCCACGCCTCGAACCCGCTCACCCCGGCGTCCGCGAAACCGGGCAGCGCCGCGTGCGCGTCCTCGCGGGGAAGGCGGGTGCGGGCGCGCACGGTGCCGCCGCCTTCGACCTGTACTTCGATCAGGCTCGGCGCCTGTCCCTGCAGGAGCGCCCAGCCGGACACGTACGCGACTTGGGCCTCGGTGACCTGACCCGCGAGGGGGGTGGTGATCTCGCCGAGCCACAGCGGTTCCTCGCCGGGCAGCGTTCCGATGTGGACGGTCGCCGTGGACAGGACGCGCTGGCCGGGGCCGTAGACGACCACCTCGTGCCGCCCGACGGGAAGCCATCCGTGCGGCACCGCCCGCCAGCCGAACGCGCCTTCGGGGGCGTCCGGGCAGTCGTCCGGGACGACGGTCGTGGACACCCCGCCGAAGGTCACGGACATCTCGCCGGCGTCGGCGACGCCGGTGGTCCAGCCGCGGAGCTCGTACCGATGCCCGACCGGACGGCCCGGGGTCACGATGCCGGCGGTGTAGAGGCTCGTCATGGCTTCGCTTCCTTGTTCTCGTCGCTGAGGCGACCGTACCCGGCGGCATGGACCGTTCTCTCCAGCCGCGCGTGCCAGATCTCCGAGATCGCCGCGCGGATCTCGGCGGTGCCGTGCGCGGCGCCGCACGACCCGATCGTGGCGAAATCGATCTCGCGCTCGACCGCACTGTCCACAAAGGAGGGATCAAGTCCCACGAGGACGCCGAGCCAGCCCGCCAGCTCACGCGTGGTCCCCCCGTCGGCCGCTCCGCGCCAGCCAGCCAGGGCGAGTTTGTCGGCCAGCACCAGCACTCCGCGTTCGGTCACCTCGGCGACGCCCGCGCCGGTGTGCCGCCATTCGAGGTCGATCGGGCGGAGGTCTTCACCGTCGACGACGACGTTGTGCGGTACGAGATCCCACAGCGCCCGCACGCCCCGTTCCGCCTCGGTCCGCAGCAGTTCGCGCCAGGCAGGCAGGAGGTCACCCGCTCGTTCCGGGGCGGTCAGCAGGACTTCGAGGATCGTGGCGGCGTCGTACACCGGATCCGTCCACGGGCCGACGGAGATCCCGGCGACGGTCGTCGGCGGACGCAGCGGCACCCGCCGTACCTCGGCTCCGTCCGCCGTCCGGACGACGTCGGCCCTGGTGCAGGCGAAGGCGGCGCGGTCGGTGGTGTTGAAGTAGGTCGCGAGCCGGTCCGGCGGCCACAGCGCGCCCGCGCCGGGGCCGGCGAGAAGCAGCAGGCCACTGGCGGGCTCCTCCACGATCGCCGCGGCCAGCCGTGGCGTTTCGGCGTCGAGTCGCGCCGACCGCACCGACCGGGCGATCTCGTGTCCTGGCGAGCAGAGGAGCTCATGGACGACGTCCAGCCCGGCCGCCGCGAGCGTGCCCGCGACCGCGCGCGAACGCGTCGTCACCATCACGGCGCCGTGCGGCGTCAGTCGTCGCCGGACGGAATCCAGCAGGCCCCTGGTCGCATACGGCTGGGCGACGAGCACCACGTCGTAGGCGACATCGCTTGAAAAACTCGCCGGATCGACGGTGAAGACCTCGACCGTGCCCAGTTCACCGGTCCGCGACCGGACCGCTTCGGCGCAGCCTTCGTCCGGTTCGATCGCGTGCACGACGTCGGCCCGCTCGCCGAGGTACCTCGTCAGCGCCCCGAGACCGGCGCCGATTTCGAGCACCTTGGCGTTCCCGGGCAGGGTGAGTGCCCGGAGCACGTTCGCCGCCCCATGGTCGAGCGGCGCGTGGCCGTCGAGGCCCAGGCCGGCGAAGTGCAGCTCGTCGCTGAGGGAATCCAGGTCCTCGGCGAGCGAAAGGACCGTCGAGAGCAGCCTGCCGTCCCCCATCTGCCCCACTCAGTTCGTGGCGGGGAAGTTTTCCAGCAGGCCCTGCTTCACCGCACGCTGGTAAGTGCCGCTCAGGGCAGCCTCGCCCTGGCCGCCGCCGAGCGGGTTCTGGACGACGTCCACCCGGATGATGTTGTTGCCGGAGACCCAGGTACCGCGGTAGGTGCCGCTGTCACCCTCGACCTTCTTGTGGAAGTTCACCTTGGTCGGGATGCCGGGCAGCACGGTGTCGGTGATGTGCACGAACCCGTGGCTGGTCTGGTACTGCCGGAGCTTGCTCACCAGGTCTTGCGCGCCGCCGGGGTTGTTCATCGGGATGATCGTGATGGAGATCTTGGCCTTCTGCGGCCCGGTCTCGTCCGGCTGCTTCTCCGAGCCCCGGTAGATGACCTCCTTGACCCCTTCGGCCGTGACGAGGTCGATCTCGCCCTGCTCCATCCCGGTGATCGACGAGGCTTCGCCGACCTTGATCACGCCGCTCTTGGGGTCCGGCGTCCCCGACTGCTCGGGAATCCGCTCCAGCAGCTTCTCCTGGGGAGTGAGCACCTTCGTGGAGGAAGGCGGCGGAGCCTGCGACTGGCTCTGGGGAGGCGTGGTCGGGTCGGTCGCCTGCGGGTCGCCACCGCCGGAGAAGAGGAAGTACCCGCCGACGCCGAGACCGCCGAGCACGAGCACGGCGACGATCGCGATGACGGCGATCTTCCCGCCCTTGCCGCGGGGCTTGTCGTCGAAGAGTTCGGGGCCCTGCTTGACCCATTCCGTGCTGCCGACCGGCGAGATCGGCGGGAAGTCCGAGCCGCCCCAAGGCGGTGCGGCGTCCGCTTCGGGCGCGTTCCAGCCCTGCTGCGGCTGCTGCTGGTAACCGTGCTGCTGGGGGAAGCCACCCGCGGGCGACTGCTGACCCTGCTGGGGGAAGCCACCGGGGGGTGAAGCCACCGGCGGGACCACCTGGGTGCGGTTCGGGTCGGCGGGCTGCTGGGCCTGCTGTTGCTGCCAGGCCGGGACGACCTGCGTGCGCTCGGCGCCGTCACCCTGCGGCTGGTTCACCGGCGCGATGATCTGCGTCGAATCGGCCGAGGGCTGGCCGGGCTGCTGAGGCTGACCCTGCGGCGCGGCGGGCGGCTGCGGGGTGCCGGGCTGCTGGCCGGGCTGCTGCGGCGCGTCGCCATAGGCCACGGCCGAGGACAGCACCTGGTCGCGGCGGATGCGGTAGTCGTCCGCCGAAAGGCGGCCGGATGCGAGCTCCTCGTCCAGATTCCGCAGCTCTTCCTGCCAGGACACCACCAGCCCCCTTTTCGTTGATGGCCGGGCTCGCGGATAGCGCCCGGTCGTCGCGTTGTCACCACAGCGGTGACCTCGCACATTCTGCACTGCCGGGCACCATGGTGTTCTCGCGGGTCGAATCGTGATCTGCCCGCGATCTGGGCGGTTCAGCCCGCCGGGAGCACGTCGCCCAGCGCGGTGGCCGTCTTCGCCAGACGCTCGTCGAGCGCCTTCGAATCGCCGCCGAGCGGCTGGGACACCCATGCCGTCACGGCCATCGTCCCGGACGCGTACCCGAGGCCGCTGAGCTGGCCGTTCTTGTTGGCGCCGACGAGCGCGAGCTGAGCACCGACCTGCTGTTCGCGCATTCCGGCGTTGAGCGAGTTCTGCCGGAAGTACTTGACGATCGCGTCCGCGTCCTTCGCGTCGTTCGCGGGGATCACCAGGACGAGATAGCCGTTCACGCCTTCGGACGACCCCTTGTAGGTCACCGAGGTGACCCCTTTGGTCTGCAGGAATTCGGCCGCCGCCTGGGAATAGAGCTTCAGCTCGGCACCCTTGGCGACCGACATCGTGGAGTTGTCCTTCGACGGCGTCCCCGGCAACGCGGGGAGCCGGTCCTCCAGCGGTGTCTGCGCGCTGTCCGGCCGTTCACTCGGGGTGAGCCCCGACAGCCCGCCCGGCGGCTGGGCGGTTTCGGGCGGTGACGCGGCGGTGTCCGACGACGAGGAGCCGAGCCACAGGGTCCCGCCGATGATCAGTGCCAGCACGAGGAGCACGCCCGCGCCGAGGAAAAGCCACGTCGGCTTCTTCTTGCCGACGACGGCGTAATCGTCGGTGGGAGCGTTGTGGCGGGGGCCTGGCTCGGGCGCCAGCGGCGGGAGCGGCAGGCCCTGCTCGACGGTGGCGGGGCCGCGCCGGAGCCGCGGCCGCGGCTCCGCGCGGAGGTAAACCGTCGGGTTGATGTCGGCGGGCGAAGGGGCCGTGGTCTTGTGGTGCGCGATCTGGGGGATTTCCCGTTTCGGGGGAGACGGCGGCTCGGCCGCCGGTTCCGGAAAGGCGGCGGGGACGGTCCGCGGTTCCGCCGGGCGGGCGGCGGGGTTGGTGCTGTGCCACGGTCCGGCCGGATGACGCAACGGCGAGGCGACCGGCGACGGCATCGCGCCACCCGACGCCTCCGCGAGAAGCTCGTCCCGGCGCTTGCGGTGTTCGGTGTGCCCGATACGGCCTGAGGCCAGCTCGACATCCAGCTGCCGAAGCTCGTCCTGCCAGCTCATATAGCCCCCTGCCGCCGGGTGTGGGCAGCCAGTGTCGCATGACCCGGACGGGTGGTTGATATTGGTCATTCCCATTCTTGCGTCCGTTTCGGCGCAGGTCCAGCACGGTCCGGAGGCGACGGCGCGGACCCACCGGGGTGATGCTCTTTCGGCTGGTCAGCGGCGATCGGACGGTCCCGCCGGTACGGTGGCGGACGTGGGAAGTGCCGGGTGACGGAAATCGACGCGTGTCGCGGCGCGCTGCGCGAGCTGGCCATCGGCAGGCTCGCCGGACGCGACGTCCGCACCTCCCATCTGGTCGAGGCCGGTCTGGACGCGATCGTCGCCGGACTCGACACCCCGTCCCTCGCCTTGCTAGCCGGGCTCGAATCCTCCGCAGAAGCCGCCGTCGACAAGGCGTTCGGCCAGGTCGTCGACGAACTCGGCCTCGAACTGCCCGCTGATCCGACGGCCGCCCGCTGGCTGCTGATCCACGGCTGGCTCACCGCGATGGTCGAAGGCCGTCTCTCGCCCGCGGCGGGCGGCGCACTGGTCAGCGAGGTCGGCGAGCTGCTCGGGTCGCCGCCGTCGTTGCGCGGGATCGCGCGGTGGTCGGCGATGCTCGACGGCTGGATCCCGACCGACCTCACCCCGAGGGACGTCTGCGAGGTGCCGATCCTCGAGGAGTCGGCCGAGCTGCTCGAAGGGCCTTGGCCTCCTTCGCCGCGTCACCCGTAAAGCCCCGTTTTCTGTCGTACATGTGTTCTAAAATGGTCGTTGTCCAGCAGGAACAGCGGCGAAAGGCAGACACGGATGGCCTACATCACCCTGCCCACGTTCGTGGGGTACAGCACGAGCTCGGGTCCTTCGCGTTCCTCGTTCGTCCGGCGCTGGCGCCGTCAGTACGAGGACCCGTCCCGGGGCGGGTTCAACTTCTACCTCCGCGCCGCGAACGCGATCCGTGCCGGACGGATCTCCGGACGGGATCGCGAGGTACTGCGGGCGCTGGTCGAGAACGCGGACGAGCGCACGCGGCCGCACTACACCGAGATCGCCAACGGCTGGCTGCGTTACGTCGGGCGGCGTGACCTGCGGCCGGCGGAGGTCGGCCGGTCGCGATGGCGGCTCGGCTCGCTCGAAGTGGGGATCAACCCCCATCTCGGCCTGCGCAAGGGCGACGGGCCGGTGTACGTGACCTGGCTCTACTTCAAGGAGGAGCCGTTGAGCCGGGACGCCGCGCAGATGGTGCTGTGGCTGCTCGAACAGACCATGGACGAGTTGCGGCCGGGAGGGCGGCCGCTGGTGATCGACGTCCGGCGCTCGAAGGAGTTCGCGTTGTCGCCGCGCGATCGCGACAAGGTGCGGCCCTGGGTGCGGAGTGAGGCCTCGGCCTTCATGAGTCTTTGGGAGGCGGCCGCGTGACCGAACGACGGCGAGCCCGCGTTCGGTGGGCTCGCCGTTCACGCACCGTCATTCTCACGGTTCCGGCGACGACGCAAGACACCTGATCAGGTGACAGTTTCGCGGAGAATGCCCACGAGCTGGACAACTTGGGCCCTGAACACGAAGCTTTCCCAGTCTTAATCGGCCGAACCACCGAGGGTCGCTCGTGAACAACGCTTGGGAAGCCATCTCCAGGGTCGCAGATGAGCCCGCCTGGTACTGGGTCTACGACAAGCTCGCGTTCTGGCCGAGTACCTACGCGCACGCCTGGCCCGGTTTCCGTGAACCCGCACCGTCCGTCGCGTGGGATCTCGCGCCGGGAGGACTCGACCGTTCGTCACCGGAATTCCGGCTCGGCCCGTACGCCGTCGAGCAGAACGACGTCGCCCGCGTCGCGCTCGCGGCGTTGAAGGACTGCGTCGCCGAGGACGAGTGGGTCTGGGTGCTGCACTGGCAGCACCAGTCGTACCGCTTCTACCCGCATCGGCACGCCGCGCTCGACCCGTGGCCGGTGCCGGTGTTCCCGCGCACGGACTACCACATGTTCCTGGCGAACGACTTCCGCTTCGGCACGCTCGGGCACCCGTGGGAACGGACGTTGTGCGTGTACGGCGAGAAGCTCGTGCCCGCCTTCGAGAAGTACGGCGAGCAGATTTTCAAGAACGCGCTGCGTCGCGACGGGGCGCCGGCCGTGATGGCGGGCGGACCTGCCTAAACTCAGGCGGGTGTTCGAATACCACGGGTGGGTGACCATCCAAGCGAGCCCTTCCGGTGACGACGACGCCGCGCTGCTCGAGCGCATCGTCGAACGGGTGCACCGAGCCGTCCGCGACTTCGGCGACGCCGACCTGCTCGACCTCCGCTGGGCCGCCGGAGCGCCGGTGCTGCACCTGGGCGGGATGGACAAACACGGCACCGCGATCGCGCCCGAGCTGGTGGACCTGTTCACTCGCGTCGGCGATCTCGCGCCCGGTTCCTACGGTCTCCTCCACGTCTGGGACGACCAGGACCCCGACCACGACAACGACTTCAAGGTGTACCGGATGGCCCGCGGCCTGGTCACCGAACACGGCGACGACCACCTGTCGCCGGTCGCGCCGACCGTGGTGGACGGCTACGAGATCTGAATCGCAACCCTTCTTGAGTAGCCGTACTCAAGACATCGCGGGGTGCTCGGCGCGACCTTGGTACGTATGACGAAAACCTCCGCAGCGCCGCCCACCACCGTCGCGTTCTTCGTCCAGGCCGCCCTGTCCTTCGGGCTGGCGCTGATCGCGGTCGTCATCGGCATCTGGTACCTGCCGGTCGACGGCTGGGTCCGCGGCTTCCTCGCTCTCGGCATGCTCTTCCTGACGACCTCGGCGTTCACCCTCGCCAAATGCATCCGTGACCGGCAGGACGAGAACACCGTCGTCAGCAGAGTCGACCAGGCCCGCGTCGACAAGCTCCTCGCCGAGCACGACCCCTTCAAAACCCCCGCGCTCTGAGCCGGCTGGGGTCAGGGCGCGGCTGGGGACAGCCGATAGAGGCGGCCTTCCCGGCTCGCGAACACGAGACCGTCCTTGAGACCCGGCCGTGCCACCGCCTCCCAGCCGGCGCGGCCGGTGATGGTGCCGAACTCCGTCGCGACGTCGCGACGCGGCAACCCCACCGCACCGCCACCGACGACCGTGCCCGCCGCGTCGGTGACCAGTACACAGTCGGGCTGTTCGCCGCCGAGGAAGGCCCAGCCGGTGAGCGTGGTGTCGCCGGTGACCGCGGGGCTCTCGATGAATCCGGCGGTCCGCTCGGCGTTCGGCGCGGCGGTGATCACCGGCGTCGCGGCCACGTCGATCCGCGATCCGAGTTCCGGCCCGCCCGCACCGCAGCCGAGGGTGAAGTCGGGAGTGAAGGGGTAGACGCCCAGCAGCCGGTACTTGGGGAGGAACTCCGGGTAGGCGTTCATCTTCTTGACGACCGACGCGGCGCCGGTCTGCATGGCGACCGCGAGGACGGGTTGAGTCGGATAGTCCTTGCGGAGGAGGTACGCGCTCGAAGATCCGACGGCATAGGTGCCGAGCCCGACGACGAGCGCGATCGGGACGAGGTAGCGCTGGACGCGGCCTTGTGCCCGGACGGCCAGCAGGACGAGGAGCGCGCCGACGGCGAGCAGGCCGATGATCGCGTAGCGGGCCGAGAGGCCCTCGATGTTGCTGTACCGCCCGCGCCCGAGCCCGATCAGCACGGCCGCCAGCGCCATGTGGAGGCCGAGCCCGACCCAGCCCGCATCGTTCACCTGATCGGTCTGTTCGGGCGCCGTCCCACGTCGTTTGACCGCGTCGGTGACGGCCAGCCCGATGGCCACGAGCATGGCGACACCGCAGACCATGGCGGTGTCGGCCGTGGAGGCCGCCCAGGTGCGGCCGAGGACGGTCACGACCGAGCCGAAGTAGGTGTCCGCGCCCAGGATGGCGGGTGGTGAGCCTGGCTCGTTACTGGTCGCGAGGCGCCACAGGATCAGGACGCCGAGGCCGAGAACCAGGGGAAGGAGCACCTTCCACGGCCTGTCCCGGCGAAGCCACGCGATCAGGGCGAGCGCGATCCAGACCGGGAAGGCGGCGCCGTGGCCGAGGCTGGCGACGACGGCGAGGATCGTGGCGGGGACGGTGTGACCGCGATGGGCGAACGCGATGGCCACGACGGCAGGGGCGATTCCGGCGAACCACTGGATGCCCATCCAGCCCGCGCCGTAGTAGTCGGTCCCGGCGGAGGAGAAGACCAGCAGCGAAAGCGCGGTCAGGACGGCGAGCCGGGGAAGGCCGGTGGGCTTCTCGGGGAGCATGCGCCAGAGCGCGAGGTAGGTGGCCAGTGCCAGCACGAACGTGGCGATGCCGAGGGCCGCGTTGGAACCGGCGAAGAGTTTCGCGTCGGCCCAGAAGAGCATCGCGACGAGGACGACCGGGTGCTCGTTGTACAGCTCGGTGAAGGTCGCCGGGTCGAGCGAGCCGTTCGCGTCGGTGGTGATGCCGATGACACGCCAGAAGTCCCAGTAGTTCATCCGGGGTGACCTGACGGCCTCGGCGAGCGCGAGCACGATCGGGGTGAGCAGGAGGAGCCACAGCGCCACGGCGCCGGGGTGGGGCGACCGAGCGGCTCGGGGACGGTCCGGGGTGGGCTCGACGGTGGCGATGTCGCCTCTCGGCGCGCTCTCGCTCATGCTCGTGCCCCCATACTCGAAGATCCGGTCCACAAAGTACCGAACCCCCAGGTGACGGCGTCCGTCAGCAGGGGCGATCCATGCCAAATCCGAATTACTACAGTCGTGTGACTCCACTCACCGAACCTGTAGCACTTAGTAACCGAAAATCTCCACGCCCCAGAGACGAGGAAGAGGGAAGATCGACGCGCCCGACAACCGACTCGCCAACGCGAGCGACAAGGAACGCGGGGGTCCGGGGGCTCGGGCCCCCGGGAATTATGGTGATCAGGTCCTGGTCCAGGCGTTCCCTGGACACGACGACCCACCTGCGAGCGGATGACGGGATTCGAACCCGCGACCCTCACCTTGGCAAGGTGATGCGCTACCAGCTGCGCTACATCCGCATGTCCTGCCCTGCTCCGGTACTCGTTTGAAGCAGTGGAACAACCATACACCGACCCTCTGTAGCGGTTTCGACCCACCCCTGCAGGTGCTTCGGTGTCACACCTGGCGTACAAGGGGTGACGACGGCTGCATACCTCCGTATGGTGTCCCCATTCGACCGAATGGTGAGTCCTTCGGGGAGGAGGTGCCTGGCCGGATGACCGAGCAGGGCACGGTGCCGCTTCAGGCGGCCTCGGAATCCGACGAGCAGGCATTGCTCCAGCGTCTCCGCGATGGGGAGGACGCCGCCTTCGGGGAGCTTTTCGAACTTCACGCCGCCGCGGTGCGGCGGCTGGCCCGCAGTCTGGCCGCCGATCGGTCGGAGGCGGAGGACATCACGGCCGAGACCTTCTTCCGGGTGCTTCAGGCGTTGCGCCGGGGCGCCGGTCCGCGGGACTACGTCCGGGCGTATCTGCTGACGGTGGCCCGCCGGGTCTCGTGGGAGTGGCACGGCGCGCGCCGTGACGTGCCGGTGAGCGACGACGAGCTGACCTTCCGGGCCGGGGCCGGTGCGGACACGCATGCCCGCACGGCCGAACATTCGCTGATCACGACGGCGTTCACGAGTCTGCCGGAGCGGTGGCGTTCCGTGTTGTGGCAGACCGAGGTCGAAGGCGAGCAGCCGTCGATGGTCGCGCCGCATTTCGGGTTGAGCGCGAACGCGACGGCGGCGCTGGCCCGGCGGGCGCGGCAGGGTCTGCGGGCGGCGTACCTCCAAGCGCATCTGTCGGTGAACCGCGGGCCGGATTCGTGCCGGGCCGTCGTGGAGAAGCTGGGCGGGTTCACCGCGGGCAGCGTCACCGGGGCCGAGGCGCGCCGGATCAAGACCCACCTGATCGCGTGCCAGTCCTGCCGCGCGACGCACGACGAGCTGCGTGACGTCTGTTCTTCGCTGCGGGCGCACGCCGGTGTCGTCGCCTTGCTGGTGCCGGCGGCCGCCGGTGCCCACGCGAGCGGGGCGCTGTCCGGGCTCGCCGCGTCGGTCAAGGGGCTTCTGCTCGGGTCGAAGGTGAAGGTCGGCCTGGCGGTCGCGTCGACGGCCGCCGCGGGCGCGGTCGGGATCGTCGCCGGTCCGGCCGTGTTCGGCACCGACGTGACGCATACCGTCGGCCTGCCCGGAGGCGGTCAGCCGGAGCTGGCGTTGCTGCCGGCGCAGGTCACTCCGCCCGCCCAAGGCCAGCAGGTGGAGCTTCCACCGCAGCGGATCGCCGAGGACCGGATGCACGGCAAGGGCGATCGGCCCGCCGTGACCGGGCGGGGCCAGGGCGCGGAACTCGGGGTGTCCGACATGCCGAGCCTGCCGGGGGTGGGCACGTCGCGGAACGACCTCGGCGGCGGTGACAACGGTGCCGCCGGTGACGGCGGTGGCGCCGTACCGCCACCGGACGAGCGGAATCCGGCGCAGGAAGAGACGACCGCGCCGCGGAACGAGGTCCCGGAACCGGGTACCGGTACGAACCAGACCACCTCGAAACGGGACGACATCCCACCAGGGGAGTCGCTGAGCCCGACGTCCACGACGACTCCTCGTGACGAGACGGATCCGTCGAACACGCCGGAGTCGACGACTGACCCGGAAGGGTCCACTTCGCCGGAGACGGGCACGCCCGAGAGCGAGACCGGGACTCCCTCCGGCGATCCGTCGGAAGACGAGCCGAGCCCGGTCAAACCGACTTCCCACTATCCGGAACCGGGTGTCGACTACCCGACGTGCCCATAACGCCCGAGCGGGCATATCGCCCTCGAACGCTCGCGAATCCGGCTCCCGTCACGGTACGGTGGAGTTCGCTCACGACGAGCGAGCGGCCGCGCGGGAGGCGACTGAATGAACCGGCTGGTGCACGGCGAGGACGGCCGTGACTGGGTGGTCCGAGCCCAGATGGAATGGCGTGCTCCCGCGACAGCGGACGATTTCGAGCACGATGTGGCAGGCAGCTACGGCCCGGGTATCGCGATGATCGCCGTGACGGCGCTGCTCGCGATCGTGCTCATCATGTGGACCCCCGCCGACGTGAGAATCCCGTCGTGGGTTCCGCTGGCGCTCCTGCTGATCGCGTTGTTCTTCCCGTTGCGGTGGATCCTGCGCCGCCCCTGGACCGTGGTCGCCGAAACCGAGGGCGACCTGGCAGGTGACAGGCCGTCGGAGCGCTGGGTGGGCACCATCCGCGGCATGTTCACCGTGCGCGGCGAGGTCTCGAAGATCACGAAGACCATCCAGAAGCACTCGCTGCCGGATTTCGACGGCCCGTTGCACCCGGTGGAGTAGTCGCGGCGGCCTGAACGCGCGAGACTGGGGTCATGCCCGAGTTACCCGAGGTCGAAGCGCTCGCCCACCACCTGCGTGAACACGCGGTGGGCAAGACGGTCTTCCGTGTCGACGTGGCGTCCCTCAGCGTGCTGAAGACGGCGACCCCGCCGTGGACGGAGCTGCACGGCCGCGAGGTCACCGGTGCGGGCCGGTTCGGCAAACATCTGGATCTCGTCGCCGGTGATCTCCACCTGGTCGTCCATCTGGCGCGGGCGGGCTGGCTGCGCTGGTCCGACGCGTTGGCGCCGGCACCGCTCAAACCCGGTAAGGGGCCGATCTCGCTGCGCGTCCATCTCGACGCGGCCGCCGGTCCGGGCTTCGATCTCACGGAGGCCGGGACGAAGAAGGGCCTGGCGGTCTGGATCGTGCGTGATCCGGAGAAGGAGGTCGCGAGTATCGCGCGGCTCGGGCCGGACGCGCTTTCGCTGGACCGCGCAGGGCTCGAGAAGTTGTTCGCCGGGCGCACCGAACGGTTGAAGACGGCGCTCACCGATCAGTCGCTGATCGCCGGGATCGGTAACGCCTACTCCGACGAGATCATGCACATGGCGAAGCTTTCTCCCTACGCCACGACCGGAAAGCTGTCCGAAGGGGCGCTCGACGGGCTCTTCGAAGCCATCAGCGAAGTGCTGACCAGCGCGGTGACGCGGTCGGTCGGCCAGTCCGCGGCCCGGCTCAAGGGCGAGAAACGGTCCGGGTTGCGGGTGCATGCGCGCACCGGGTTGCCGTGTCCGGTCTGCGGTGACACGATCCGCGAGATCTCGTTCGCGGACAAGTCCTTCCAGTACTGCCCGACCTGCCAGACCGGCGGGAAACCCTTGGCGGACCGGCGGATGTCGCGTCTGCTCAAGTGACCGGTCAGCAGAGGGCGGCCATCACCGCGGGCATCGGCGGCTTCGGTACCCGCTTCCCGCCGTGCACGTCCGCGGCGAGGTCGTACACGTTCAGCGCCAGCACGATCTGCTTCGAGCCGTCCGCGGTGCTCAGCGAAACGCTGTAGAATCCCGGCCCGGCACCGGTGTTGCCCCAAACCGTCTTCGTACCGCCGTCACACGGCAGGTTGAGTGTCTCGACGCCGGCGCCGTACGCGCCCAAGCCGCTGTACGGCACGAGCCGCTTGAGTTCGGCCTGCTGCGCGGGTGCCAAGAGCCGTCCCGCCAGCAACGCGCGGTGGAACGTCGCGACGTCGTCGACGGTCGACACCATCGCACCCGCGGTCCAGTCGTACGACGGGCTGAACACCGTCATGTCCTCGCCGCGCAGGTCGTATCCGTGCAGATGCGGACCGCGCAGGAACGGCGACCACAGCGGGAAGTACGTCCGCCCGAGGCCGAGCGGACCGAGGATCCGCCGCTGGATCTCCTCGCGGACGTCGTCGCGGGTGACCTGCTCGATCACCTTGCCCAGCACCAGATATCCGGTGTTCGAGTACTCCACGCCGGTGCCCGGCGCGAACGAGGGCCGGTCGACGAGCGACCGCCGGATCACCTCCGACGGCGTGATGACGTGCGCCCGGTTCCCCTGGACGAGGTACGGGTCGAAGAAATGCGGATCCAGCGGATCGTGCACGCCGGAAGTGTGGTTCAGCAGCATGCGCAGCGTGATCTTCTCCGGCTCGTAGCCCGGTCCGCGTACGACACCGGGCAGCCATCGCTCCACCGGATCGTCGAGGGACAGCGAGCCTTCACCCGCGAGCTGCAGCACCACCGTGGCGACGAACGCCTTGGTGTTGCTGGCGATCCGGAACCGGTGTTGCGGCCCCGCGGGTTCGCGCGTGGCCTGGTTCGCGTATCCGGCGCCGAAGCGCGAGACCGCCTCACCGGTCCGGACCTGGACGACCGCTCCCGGGAAACCCCCTTCGCCGACCAGATCGCCGACGGCCGCGCGCACCGGATCCCCGGCCGCGGTCGCCGTCCCGCTCGCCAGCAGTACCCCCGCCAGCACCCCCGCCGCGAGTTTCCCCGATCCGCGCATTGTGTTCCTCCCCCGGAAGCGATTGCCTGCGCACAGTCTTCTCGGTGCGACGAGGAGTGACCATGGGGGCGACGCCCCGGTCTTGGGTAGGGTCGGCCCCACCCTCAGTTGTCACAACTCAACGGAAAGTGGGGAGCAGACCTTGCACCCGGTTGGTCGAGCGCAGAGCATGGACGCCGTGTCCGGGCTCGAGATCGCGCAGATCATCCCTTGGGGTGTGGCGCTGCTGCTCGCGATCCTCGTCGTCGTCCTCCTGATCAAGCTGAGGCGTCCCGCGAGCATCGTGGAGAACGCGGTGCTGCAGGCCGTCCACCGCATGTCGAAGGCGACACCGGATCTCCGCGAGGGGCTCGACGAGCAGGTCGCCGACAAGATCACCAGCCAGCTGCTGGAGATGCTCGACTGCGTCGCCGTCGGCATCACCGACAGCGAAGGCACGCTGCTGTCGTGGGACGGCGAGGCCAACGACCACTACGTCGACCTCGTCGACGCCATCGGCAACGCCATCCGCAAGCACCGGCGCGAGGTCGTCGCGCACGACAAGATGCCGTGCAACCACCGCGGAACCTGCCGGATGCGGACGGCGGTGATCGTGCCGCTGATCGTCGAGGGCGAGACCGAGGCCGCGCTGCTGGTCGTCGGGCGCACCCGCGGGCGGCTGGTGCAGATGGCCGACGCGGTCGCGCAGTTCGTCTGCACCCAGTTCGAGCTGGCGCGTCTGGATGAATCGAAGAACCAGCTCCAGCAGGCGGAGATCAAGGCACTGCGCGCGCAGATCTCCCCGCACTTCGTCTACAACGCGCTCAACACGATCTCGTCGCTGATCCGGACAGACCCGGAGGAGG
This sequence comes from Amycolatopsis sp. NPDC057786, assembly GCF_042797905.1. Classification (NCBI taxonomy): domain Bacteria; kingdom Bacillati; phylum Actinomycetota; class Actinomycetes; order Pseudonocardiales; family Pseudonocardiaceae; genus Amycolatopsis; species Amycolatopsis sp. NPDC057786. The sequence goes on along the minus strand of NZ_JBHVKW010000002.1, from coordinate 112,689 downwards.
CGCGAGAACTGCTTCAGGACTTCGCGGACTTCACGCGCTACTCGTTCCGGACGTCGGGCATGTTCACTTCGCTCGCCGAGGAACTGCGGAACATCGACCGGTACCTGACCATCGAGAACGCCCGCTTCGGCGGACGGCTCGAAGTGCGGATGAAGATCGCGCCCGAGGTGCTTTCGGTGGTCGTGCCGTTCCTGATCATCCAGCCGCTGGTGGAGAACGCGGTCAAACACGGTCTCGCGTCGAAGCCGTCCGGCGGCTGCGTCACGGTGATCGCCGAGGATTACGGCGCCGAAGCGCTGATCAGCGTCGAGGACGACGGCATCGGCATGGAGCCCGCCAAGCTCGCGGACCTCCGCAGCCAGCACCGCACGGGCGCGCACGTCGGCCTCGGCAACATCAACCAGCGGATGCAGCAGGTGTTCGGCCGCGACTACGCGCTCATGGTCGAGACGGCGCCCGGCGCCGGCATGAAGGTGACCCTGCGGGTGCCGAAGTTCATGCCGGGCGTGCGGCCGAATCTGCCGGACTTCTCCGCCGACAGCGCGACCGTCCCGCCACAGGGCGGTCCGAACGAGTCCAGCGGGGTGAGCGGTTCGCGCAGCGGCGTGCTGCCGTCCTGAACGTCGGTAGCCTGGCGGTATGAGCGTTGCGGACAAGCTGACCTCCCGTCTCCCGATGATCGGCGATCGGGGTGAACGCAAGGACGTCGTCGCCGTGGTGAAGCTGCACGGGGTGATCACGCCGACCCCGTCGCCGCTGGCCAGGGGGTCGATCAACCTCGCCGCCGTCGAATCGGCGCTGACGCGCGCGTTCGGGCACGAGCGGCTGAAGGCCGTCGCGCTGCAGATCAACTCGCCGGGTGGCGCGCCGACGCAGTCAGGCCTGGTCGCCGAGCGGATCCGCCAGCTCGCCGACGAGAAGAACGTGCCGGTGCTGGCCTTCGCCGAGGACGTCGCCGCGTCCGGCGGCTACTGGCTGGCCTGCGCCGCCGACGAGATCTACGCGCACCGGACGTCGATGGTCGGCTCCATCGGCGTGATCAGCGGCGGCTTCGGGTTCACCGGTCTGCTGGAACGGTTCGGCATCGAGCGGCGGCTGCACACCGCGGGGGCGAACAAGTCCCGGCTCGACCCGTTCAGCCCGGAGAAGCCGGAAGACGTCGAGTGGCTGAAGAAGATGCACGGCCAGCTCCACGAACTGTTCGTCGACTGGGTCACCGAACGCCGCGGTGACCGGCTTTCCGGCTCCGAGGACCTGTTCACCGGGGATGTCTGGCTGGGCGCCCGCGCGGTCGAGCTCGGCCTGATCGACGGCGTCGGCAGCCTCCGCCAGGTGCTCAGCGAGCGGTACCCGGACGCCGAGATCGCGATCGCCGAACCGAAGAAGCCGCTGCTGGCGCGGCTCGGCATCGGCGCTCCCGCCGCGGCGAGCGCGCTTCTGGACGCCGTCCAGTCCAAGGCCGCCTGGAGCCGCTTCGGACTCTGACCCCGTGAGATGAAAGGTCCTTTCCTTGCAAATTTCGCAAGGAAAGGACCTTTCATTGCGTTCGGGGGCGGCGCGGATTCACCCGAACGGTGGTAGGCGTAAGTGGTTCAGACCAGGTCTCATATCGGACATACCGCTTTGTTGTGAACGGCAACAAACCTCGACAGCGTTGACGAGGAGGTCCGATGTCCGTTACTTCTCCCCGAACGAGCCGCTGGAAGATCGCGCTCGCCGCGACAGCCGGCGCGGCTCTGATCACGGTCCCCCTGACCCTGCCCGCGTCCGCCGCCGTCCCGCCCCCGCCGTCCGGCTGGACCACCGTGTTCACCGACGACTTCACCGGCGCCGCGGGCTCGCTCCCGTCCAGCGCGAACTGGATCATCGACACCGGCCACGGCTACCCCGGCGGCCCCGGCAACTGGGGCACCGGCGAGATCCAGAACTACACGGCGAACCCCGCGAACCTCGCCCAGGACGGTTCCGGGAACCTGCGGATCACGCCGTTGCGTGACGGCGCGGGCAACTGGACGTCGGCGCGGATCGAAACGCAGCGCACGAACTTCAAACCGCCAGCCGGCGGCGCGCTGCGGATCGAAGGCCGCATCCAGATGCCGAACGTCACCGGTGCCGCCGCGCTCGGCTACTGGCCCGCGTTCTGGGCGCTGGGCTCGCCGTATCGCGGCAACTACTGGAACTGGCCCGCCGTCGGCGAGTTCGACATCATGGAGAACGTCAACGGGATCAACACGGTCTGGGGTGTGCTGCACTGCGGCGTCAACCCCGGCGGCCCGTGCAACGAGACGACCGGCCTCGTCGGCAGCCGCACCTGCCCCGGCGCGAGCTGTCAGAGCGCGTTCCACACCTACACCTTCGAATGGGACACGAGCGTCAGCCCCAACGTGTTCCGGTGGTTCGTGGACGGCCAGCAGTTCCATTCGGTCAGCCAGAACCAGGTCGACGCCACGACGTGGGCCAACATGACGAACCACGCCGGCTACTTCGTCCTGCTGAACGTCGCCATCGGCGGCGCGTTCCCGAACAACAACTCCGGCACCACGACGCCGGGGCCGGGGATCGTGCCGGGACACCCGATGCTCGTCGACTACGTCACCGTCCTGACCCGCGGTGGCGGCACGACCCCCACCCCGCCCACGACCACCACCACGGGAAGTCCTGGCGGTGGCAGCGCGTACAGCACGATCCAGGCGGAGTCGTACGGCCAGGCGGCCGGGATCGCCAAACAGGCCACGTCCGACACCGGTGGCGGGCAGAGCATCGGTCCGGCGGGCAATGGTGACTGGGCGTTGTATCCGGGCATCGACTTCGGGACGCAAACGGGCAGGCAGTTCCAGGCGCGCGTCGCGTCCGGAGCGGCGGGCGGCGTCAGCGGACTCGTCGAAGTCAGGCTCGACAGCCGGTCCAACCCGCCCGTCGGCAGCTTCGCCGTCGCGAACACCGGCGGCTGGCAGAGCTGGCGGACCATCCCGGCGAATATCAGCGGCGTCACCGGGAAACACGACGTCTACCTGACCTTCACGAGCGGACAGCCCGCCGATTTCGTGAGCGTCAACTGGTTCACCTTCACGCCGTGAAGGGCTAGATGTGGCACGGCGAGGCGGTTCGTGTCACCGGAAAAGATGACGGCACCGGTCACCCCAGGCGCGGGGGTGGGCGGTGCCGTCCTTTTCGTTCGACTTTCGTGAAGCGGGCTGGACAAGGAACCCGGCAATGGGCAGGATGCGTCTCACTGTGAGTGCTCACGATGACACCCGGAAGCTCATCGTCCTGGCGGTGGACGATGAGCCCAAAGGGCTAGACGAACTCGTCCACTGTCTCCGCAACAGCCCGCACGTCGCCCTGGTCTATCCGGCGATCGACGCTTCGGAGGCGCTGCGACTGCTGTCCGCGGACGACCCGAGGCTGGCCGACCGCAAGGCCCGCGGGCTGCCGATCGTGGACGCGGTGTTCGCCGACATCGACATGCCCGGTCTGTCCGGGATGGAGATGTCGCGGGTGTTCGCCGCGCTGCGCCCGTCGCCGGCGCTGGTGTTCGTGACCGGGCACGCGGAAGAGGCCGTCAACGCCTTCGACCTCGGCGCGCTCGACTACGTGCTCAAGCCGTACCAGCAGGATCGTCTCGACCGCGCCATCACACGCGTGATGGACAAACTCGCCGCCAACGCCGCGCCGAAGTTCGGCGCGGAAGGCGGGCTGGGACAGGTCAAGAACGACGACGAGGTCATCCCCGTCGAGCTCGCGGGCACCACGAAGCTCATCCCGCGGTCGTCGGTCCGCTGGGTCGAGGCGCAGGGCGACTACGCCCGGTTGTTCACCACCGACGGCAGCCACCTGGTCCGCATCCCGCTCGCCCAGCTCGAAGAACGCTGGGAGAAGGCGGGTTTCGTCCGCATCCACCGGTCGTTCCTGGTCTCGCTGCCGCTGATCACCGAACTGCGCATGGGGCAGGGCGGGTACCAGGTCGTGATCGGGAACGAGGAGAAGGTGCTGCCGGTGAGCCGCCGCCACACGCGCGCTCTCAAGGACAGGCTGGTCGGCGCCAACCGGTCGACGTGACCGACGACTACTACCGCCGCGTCAACGGCGTCCGCGAACCGGACCCGACGCTCGGCAAGAGCAGGAAACCGGCGGTGCCGGAGGGCGCCGCCGTCGAACCCGTTCCCGGCGCGCCGACCGGTCCGAAGCACGAGCAGGCCAAACCCGAACATCACGCGAAACCCAAGCGGCAGCGGGTGATCCTCGCCGATCCGCGGCAGGCCACCAGCACCCTGCGGGCCAGGGTCGAACTCGAAGAACAGACCAGCTGGGGGAAACTCCTCGTCCGGGATCTGGTGAAGATCCAGCTGCGCACGGCTTCCCTGCTGGCGCTGCTGGTGATGGTCACACTGTGTTCGCTTCCGGTGCTGTTCTATCTGATCCCGTCGTTCGGACGGGTGACCGTCGTGGGCATCCCGGTGCCCTGGTTGATCCTCGGCGTGGCGCCGTTCCCGTTCCTGTTCGGCATCGGTCTCTGGTACAACCGGCTCGCCGAACGGCACGAACGCGACTTCGTCGACATGATCGAGAACTGATTGCGGAGCTGCACATGCGAGGATCCCTGCTGTGCAGCTGAATTCGTGGGCCATCGCCGGCATAGTGCTGGTCGCGGTCCTGACCTTCTACCTCGGACATCGCTCGTCGAGGTCGGCCGTCAGCACGCACGATTTCCTCGTCGCCCGGCGCACCGTGCGGTCCCGGCGCAACGCCGCCGCGATCTCCGGTGAGTACCTGTCCGCCGCGTCGTTCATGGGCGTCGCCGGCATCGTGCTCAAGGACGGCGCCGACGCGCTGTGGTTCCCGATCGGCTTCACCGCGGGCTATCTCGCGCTGATGCTGTTCGTCGCCGCTCCGCTGCGGCGTTCCGGCGCGTACACGCTGCCGGACTTCGTCGAGATGCGGCTGGGTTCGACGATGCTGCGCCGGGTCTCGACGGCGTTCGTGGTGTTCATCGGGATCCTCTACATGGTCCCGCAGCTGCAGGGCGCCGGGCTGACCCTCACGACCATCCTGCCGGTGCCGGTGTGGGCCGGAGCGCTCCTGGTCACCTTCGTGGTCGGGTTCAACGTGATCGCGGGCGGGATGCGCGCCATCACCGTCGTCCAGGCCTTCCAGTACTGGCTGAAACTGTTCGCCATCGCGGTGCCGACGTTCATCCTGTGCATCGTGTTCCTCGGTTCCGGTGGGCCGGGCAGCGCGCGTCCGCTGGGGCAGCCCGCCCCGCCGACGTTCCCGGAGAACACCACGGTTTCGGTGCAGGCCGACGTCACGCTGAAGGTCACCTCGGTGACCGTGCTCGAGGCGTACGGACAGGTGGAAGGCGCGCGTGCCAACGGTTTCGCGGTGTGGACGCCGGAGGCCGCGCACAAGGTCGAGAAGGGCACGACGCTGAAGTTCACCGCGGGCACCCCGGTGCCGGTGGTCAGCGACGCGCCCGCGTCCAACGGCGACTGGCTCCGGCCGGGGTCGGGCAGTCTCACCGATCTGCTGCAGGTCTATTCGCTGATCCTCGCGACCTTCCTCGGCACCATGGGCCTGCCGCACGTCCTGGTCCGCTTCTACACCAACCCCGACGGGAAGGCCGCGCGACGCACGACGGTGCACGTCCTGCTGCTGCTCGGGCTGTTCTACCTGTTCCCGACGCTGCTGGGCGCGCTTTCGCGGATGTACGTGCCGGAGCTGCTGGTGACCGGCAAGACCGACGCCGCGGTCCTGCTCCTGCCGTCCGCCGTCCTCCCCGGACTCGGGGGGCAGATCCTGGGCGCGGTGACGGCGGCCGGCGCCTTCGCGGCGTTCCTGTCGAGTTCCTCCGGACTGCTGGTGAGTGTGGCCGGGGTCGTGTCCACCGACGTCCTGCCCGGCCGCGTCCGCGATTTCCGCGTGGCGACGGCGATCGTGGCGATCATCCCGTTCGCGCTGGCGGTCCTGCTGCCGTCGGAGGACCTCTCGCTTTCGGTCGGGATGTCGTTCGCGCTGGCCGCGTCGACGTTCAGCCCGCTGCTGCTGCTCGGCGTCTGGTGGCGCAAGCTCAGCTGGCCCGGCGCGCTGGCCGGGATGCTCGTCGGCGGCGGGCTGGTGCTGACCGCGCTGGTGGTCAACATCGTCAGCAAGTACAGCGGCGGCTGGGCGCCGTGGTTCGCGAACCAGCCGGCGCTGATCACCGTCCCGGCGGCGTTCCTGACCACCTACCTGGTGAGCCGCGCGACCGGATACGGGCGGCCGGACGACGTCCACGGCGTGATGCTGCGACTGCACGCGCCCGATCCGCTCGGATTCATGCGTGATCGTGCGGTCGCCCGGTTCGGGCAGGCCGAAGAGAAGACGCGGACCACCGGAAAAGGCCGTCACCGAAAGTAAGTCACCCTTTCGAGTCGCGAGCGTCTACTCAGAGTCGTACCGTTCACTCAAATGGATTGCTCCTCTCACGCCCTAAGAGGGGCATGATCTTTCGTGACAACGAAGTCATCGAATGGTCGCGGCAGACGGGAGGTCCGACGTGAGCGATACCGATCAAGGTCTCGGGTCCGATCCGGAATCCGACTGGGAAAAGGTCCAGGCGAGCCCCGAATTCGCCGAGTTGCGACGAAGGCTCCGGGTATTCGTTTTCCCGGTCTCGGCCCTGTTCCTCCTCTGGTATCTGCTCTACGTGCTCCTCGCCGACTACGCGTCCGGGTTCATGAGCACCAAGCTCTTCGGCAACATCACCGTCGGCCTGGTCTTCGGCCTGCTGCAGTTCGTGTCCACCTTCGTGATCACCGGCCTCTACGTCCGGTACGCGAACCGGAAACTCGATCCGCTCGCGGACAAGATCCGGCACGAGGTCGAAGGGACTGAACGGTGAATACGCTGGCAGCGGGCGTACAGGGGAGCAATCCGGCGCTCAACATCACCATTTTCGCGATCTTCGTGGCGATCACGCTCGTGATCGTTTTCCGGGCGAGCCGGAATACGAAGACCGCGTCCGACTACTACGCCGCCGGCCGCGCGTTCACCGGTCCGCAGAACGGCATCGCGATCTCGGGCGACTATCTGTCCGCGGCGTCGTTCCTGGGTATCGCCGGTGCGATCGCGATCAACGGTTACGACGGTTTCCTCTACTCGATCGGCTTCCTCGTCGCGTGGCTGGTGGCGTTGCTGCTGGTCGCGGAACTGCTGCGCAACACCGGCAAGTTCACCATGGGCGACGTGCTGGCGTTCCGGATGAAGCAGCGCCCGGTCCGCGCGGCGGCCGCGATCTCCACGCTCGCCGTCTCGTTCTTCTACCTGCTCGCGCAGATGGCGGGGGCCGGTGGCCTGGTGAACCTGCTGCTCGGCATCGAAGGGAATCTCGGCCAGGACCTGGTGATCGCCGTCGTCGGCGTGATCATGATCCTGTACGTGCTGATCGGTGGGATGAAGGGCACCACGTGGGTCCAGATCATCAAGGCCGTCCTGCTCATCGCGGGCACGTTCGCGATGACGTTGTGGGTGCTCGGGAAGTACGGCTTCAACCTGTCCAGCCTGTTCCAGGCCGCCGTCGACAAGGGCGGGCAGACCGGCGAAGCGCTGCTCGGGCCGGGCAAGCAGTACGGCAAGACCGGTACGACGAAGCTCGACTTCCTGTCGCTGGGCATCGCGCTGGTGCTCGGCACCGCGGGCCTGCCGCACGTGCTCATGCGCTTCTACACGGTGCCGACCGCGAAGGACGCGCGCCGTTCGGTGGTGTGGGCGATCGCGCTGATCGGCGTCTTCTACCTGTTCACCCTGGTACTCGGCTACGGCGCCGGCGCGCTCGTCGGCCCGGACGTGATCGCGAAGGCGCCGGGGACGACCAACTCGGCGGCCCCGCTGCTGGCGCTCGAACTGGGCGGCCCGATCCTGCTCGGGTTCATCGCGGCGGTGGCGTTCGCGACGATCCTCGCGGTGGTCGCGGGCCTGACGATCACCGCGTCGGCGTCGTTCGCGCACGACGTCTACGCCAGCGTGATCAAGAAGGGCAAGACCGCTCCGGACAGCGAGGTCCGCGTCGCGCGGATCACCGCGCTGGTGATCGGGGCGGTCGCGATCGTCGGCGGGATCCTCGCGAAGAACCAGAACGTGGCGTTCCTCGTGGCGCTCGCGTTCGCGGTGGCGGCGTCGGCGAACCTGCCGACGATCCTGTACTCGCTGTTCTGGAAGCGGTTCAACACCCAAGGCGCGCTGTGGAGCATCTACGGCGGGCTGAGCGTGTGCGTCATCCTGATCGTCTTCTCGCCCGCGGTCTCGGGTAAGCCCGTCGACCCGAAGACCGGCAAGAGCGCTTCGATGATCCAGGGCGTCGACTTCCACTGGTTCCCACTGGACAACCCGGGCATCGTCTCGATCCCGGTCGCCTTCTTCCTCGGCTGGCTCGGGACCGTGCTGTCCAAGGAGCACAACCAGAAGAAGTACGCCGAGATGGAGGTCCGCTCGCTCACCGGTGTCGGGGCGGAAAAGGCCGTCCGGCACTGAGTGCCTCTTCACGCGCGCGCAACGGGACGGGATGCGAGGATGGGAGGGTGGTGAGCCCTGCTGACATCCCGACCGTCGCCGTCCGTGACCTGCCGAAGGACGGTGTCGCGCTGCTCGACGTCCGCGAGGACGACGAGTGGGCCGCCGGGCACGCCCCGGGTGCCAAGCACATCCCGATGGGTGAGCTGCCCGCGCGTGTCGCCGAACTCGACGAGCTGCCCGACGACCAGCCGATCCACGTGATCTGCCGCAGTGGCGGCCGGTCCGCGCGCGCCACCGCGTGGCTCAACGCGAGCGGCTGGGACGCGGTGAACGTCGCCGGCGGGATGGGCTCCTGGAAGCAGGAGGGGCGCCCGATGGTCGGCGACCATCCCGGCGTCGAACCCGAAGTGCTGTAACCGTGCAGCCAGGCCACTACCCGCCGAGAGCGCCGATGCCGCCGGTGCGCCCCGCACCGATGCGGCAGCCGGTGCGCCATCGCATCCGCTGGGTCGCTTCGCCGCCGCCGGGCGCCTTGCCACCGCGTCGCAAGCCCGTGGCCGAGCCCTACTCCGGTCCGCCGTCCTATCCGGTCCCGCCGCGTTGGGGTTTCCCGAACCTGGTCTGGCGACGGCCGACCGCGGTCCCCGGGACGGCCTCCGGCGAGGTCACCGCGGGGGAACGGCTGCGGGTGATCACGCGAAGCCTCCTGCCGGTGCTGTGGACCTTCGCGGCTCTCGCCGTCGTGGCCTCGGCCGCCGAAATCTGGCGCTACGTCCTGCTCGTGCAGAGCCGTGACTCCGCGTTGTCGACGTCCGTCGTCTCGGTGTCCGACAGTTTCGTGATCACCGCGGGCCTGCTCACGACGATCCTTTCGCTGCTGCCGTCGGGGCTCACCGTGTGGTGGCTGCTCGTGGCCAGGCACGCCGCCGCGGACGCCCGCGGCGAGGTGCCGCCGAGGCGGCAGTGGCACGTGCTGGCGTTCGTGCTGGTGCCGGTGGTGAACCTGATCATGGCGCTGCCGATCGTCGCCGAACTCGAACACGCCGTTCTGCGCCGGACACGGGAAACCCGGCCGAAGCCGTCGCGGCTCGTGCTGATCTGGTGGGGCGTCTGGATGCTGAACTGGGTGCTGCTCGGGCTCGTCATCGTCTGGCGGTTCCGTGACGGCGTCCAGGCCTTGGCCGACGGGGTCGTCCTGGTCGCGCTGACCGACCTGGCCGCCGCCGGGCTGGCGGTGGTGACGGCGCTGCTCGTGAAGCGCATGTCCGGCTTGCTCGCCCCTGTTGCGGAGAAGCGCCTTCGACTGCTTCGCGTGCTGAAGGTGGACGGGGCGCCGGATCCTGAGCGGCGGGAGCGCCCGGCCTCCTCAGTGCGCTGACACGGACCTGCGGAAAGAGAGCAAGGGACCTTTGCTACCGCCCGGGCCGCCGGGGTGAGCCAGGTCACCGTTGACCTCCAGTTCACTGGAGGTTCCAGACTGGTGATCATGAGCGACGACGGCGTCACCTTCATCAATGTCTTCGAGATCCCCGCGGACCACGTGGACGAGTTCGTCGAGACGTGGCGAGAGCGCGCGAAGCTGATGCGGGACGCGCCCGGTTTCCGCGACGCCAAGCTCCATCGGGCGCTGCTGCCGGATTCACGCTTCCAGCTGGTCAACGTCACGCACTACGACAGCAAGGAAGCCTGGGAGGCGGCAGGTAAGAACCAGGTGTTCCAGGCGTCGACCGAACGCGCCGCGGAGGTCGCGACCCCCAACGCCGCGCTCTACGAAGTGGTCGTCGAGTACCCCTAGCGCGTGGTGACCCGGAGCGAGCGCAGCCCCCGGATCACGAATTCGGGCCGCCGCTCCGGGGTTTCGGCGAGTTCCAGTCCCGGCAGCTTCGAGGCGAGGGAGCTCAGCGCGGCCGCGATCTCCACGCGCGCGAGCGGGGCGCCGACGCAGTAGTGGATGCCCATGCCGAAGCCGAGGTGCGCGTTCGGCGTTCGACCGATGTCGAGGGTGTCGGGCCGGTCGAAGACCTTCGGGTCCCGTGCGGCGGCGCCGAGGAGCGCGCCGATCTTCTCGCCCTCGGTGACCCGGAATCCGGCTATTTCGACGTCGGCGGTCGCCGTCCGCTCGAAGAGCTGGAGCGGCGCGTCGAAGCGGATCAGCTCCTCGACGCACGGGTCCAGCAGATCCGGGGAGGCCACCAGTCGTTCCCACTGGTCATGGTGGGTCAGCAGCGCGTTGACGCCGTTCCCGATGACGTTCACCGTCGCCTCGTGCCCGGCCATCAGGAGCAGGACGGCGGTCGCGACCAGCTCGTCCTCGGTGAGCTCACTGCGCAGAAGATCGCTGACGATGTCGTCGCCGGGGGAGTTCGCGCGTTGCTTCGCGACGTCGCGCAGGTACTCGACGAACTCCGCGGACGCCGCTTCGGCGGCGTCGCGCTTCTCCTCGGCGAGCCCGTACTCGTACATCTTCACGATGTGGTTCGAAAGGGTGACCATGCGCGGGCCGTCCTCGACCGGGACGCCCAGGAGTTCCGCGATGACCGCGACCGGCAGCGGCTGCGCGAGATGCGTCAGCAGGTCGGCCGAGCCGGTTTCGGCGATCTCGGCGGCGAGCGCGTCGACCATGCCGTCGGCGAGTTCGGCGACCATCGGCCGCAGCCGCTGGACGTGCCCGCGCCCGAACGCTCCCGCGATCACCCGCCGCAGCCGCGTATGCGCGGGCGGCTCGTTCTCCAGCAGCGAGTTGCGGTGCAGCAGGTTGAACGACGCGAACCGCTCCACCGGCAGCGCGTCCTGCCAGATCCGGCCGAGCCCGCGATGCCGCAGGACGGCGGCCGACGCCGCGTGCGACACCGCCACGGCGATGCCGAGGCCGTCGTGGCGGTGGACTTCGCCGCGCTCACGGAGGTCGGCGAAATACGGGTACGGATTCGCGAGGAAGGCCGGGTCGGCGAGGTCGAACACGTGCCGACTCTAACCCGCCTTACGAGGCGCGTGCCTTCCCGCGATAGCGTTCCGAACCGAGCTTTGAGGAGGCTGACGTGGGCAAGGGTTCGCGCAAGAAGGGTCCCAAGACGACCTCGGATCGCAAGCCGAAGGTGCGCGACGTCTTCGTCGGCCAGCCCTTCGAGGGGCTCGCGGCGGAGACCGAGCTGATCGCGCTGCGCGAGTTCGTCCCGTCGGCGACGGCGGCGCTCACGCTGGGCTCCGGCGAGAAGGTCACGCTCGGCACGGTGCTGCCGATGGCGGCGGCCGCGTTCGTCCGGTCCGACGGCGAGCGCTACGTCGGGATGCAGGTGCAGACCCGGTCCTCGGACATCAGCCGCGACCTCGGCCGCGCGCTGAAGTGGGTGCTGGACGCCAAGGAGGGTGACGTGCTGTCCGTGCCGGACACCACGACGCCGCCCACCGCGGACGAGAAGGCCCGTCTGCAGGACCTGCTCGACGTGAACGCCGAACTCGACGTCACGCTCTACAACGACTTCGCCTGGTGGCTGCCCGAGGACGCCGACGCGAGCGGCGACGTCGCGCTGTCCCTCGAGCGCGCGAACGCGGCGATCATGCCGACGGAACGCCTCGGCGCGGGCGCGTACTGGGTGCTCGCCGGCGAGAAGGCGCACCTGCGCTGGGTCCGCCCGGAACCGGAGAACCTGCTGCTGCAAGCGCTTGCGCGGCTGTCCGCGGCCGGCGAGCTGAGCCTCGGCGATGGCTCCCGCTACGCCGGCTCGTTCCGCGCGCACGGGCTGCTCGTCCCGGTGTGGGATCTCGACCCCGAGGCCCACGCCCGCGAGTGGGCCGACGCGAAGGAGCAGCTCGGCGTCCGCCTCGAAGCCGCGCTGAAGTCGCTCGACACCGAGCCGCTCAACGCCGCCGAAAGGCGCTCGCGCGACGGCCTGATCGGCCGCCAGCTCACCATCCGCTGATCCGCTCCCGCGCATTTCGTCCTCTGGCTGCGGAGCCCGCATCCAGAGGACGAAATGCGCGAGGATGGGCGGGTGATCCTCCATATCTGCCCCAAGGCCGATTGGGCCGCGGTGCCCGAAGGTGGCGTCTACACCGCCGCGTCGCTCGCCTCCGACGGCTTCATCCACTGCTCCGACCCTGGAACGGCGCATATCCCGGCCAACGCCGTGTTCCCCGGCCGCACCGATCTGGTGCTGCTGGAGATCGACCCGGCGCGCGTCGGCGCGCCCGTCGTCTGGGAGGACGGCGACCCGCCGCATCCGGCCGGTCTCCAGTTCCCCCACGTGTACGGGCCGATACCGCGTAACGCCGTGGTGGCCGTCCACGAATTCCCTGTTCAGGGGGACGGTACGTTCAGAATTCCCGGCTCCGTGTCGAGGCGGTGAACCGGCGTCCCTCGAACTGGTTCGCGGCGAGAGACAACCTGTGGGGGCGGTCATGCGTTTCGGGAGAGGTGAGCCAGGCGAACCTGGCCGGGTGACCCCGGGAGGAGGCGATACGGTGACCGCTGCCGCGACGGTCATACCGGGGACGAACGTCTGGGGGGCCGGCGAGAGCCGGAGGAATGACGTGCCGGGTGAACTCCTCGACTTCGGCGACTTCGTGAGGACCAGCCTCCCGGGTCTGCTGAGGTACGGCCACGCCCTCACCGGGAATCCGCACGACGCCGCCGACCTGGTCCAGACCGTGCTGGAGAAGATCGGTTCCCGCTGGTCGTACGTCCAGCACAAGACCGGCGACCCGATGGCCTACATCCGCCGTTCGATGGCCAACGCGCATATCAGCCGCTGGCGCCGGACCAAACGCGAGAGCCTGGTCGCCGACCCGCCGGACACCCAGCCGTACAGCCCGGCCGACCCGTTCGAGCACGAGCCGCTGTGGCAGGCGTTACGCGCCCTGCCGCCAAGGCAACGCGCGGTGATGGTCCTGCGTTACTACGAAGGCCTGTCCGAAGCCGAGATCGCGGATTCGCTCGGGGTCAGCCAGGGCACCGTCAAAAGCCAGGCGAGCAAGGCGATCGCGTCGTTGCGCACGAAGCTCGCCCTGATCGAGCCCAAGGACGAAGGGAGGGAAGCGGGATGAACATGTCCGACGAGGACGTGCAGCGGAAGCTGCGTGACCTGTTCTCTGATGAGCGGCTGGGCGTGGGACCCGCGCTGAATCCCGAGACGATCGTCGCGGGCGCCCGTCGTCGCCGTCGCCGCCGTCAGCTGATGCAGACGACGAGCGGGATGGCCGCCGCGGTGGTCCTGCTGGCCGGTGGGGTCACGGTTTTCACCATCCACGACAAGGACAACGGCGCGGCCTTCCCCGGAGGCGATCAACTCACCATGGGGGCGGCCCCGTCGAGCCTGGCGCGGCCTGGGCCGGGGAGCTCGGCGCCGCCGGTCTCCGCCCCGGTTGCGTCGCCGAATCCGACGTCCGCGCCACCGCCGTCGACGGCCCCCGACGGGCCGGTCAAACCGCCGAAGAGCACCGCCGTCACGAACCCGCCGACACCGCGCAAGGTGACCACCGGCGCGCTGCTGACCCCCGCCGGCTTCGGCAAGCTCCGGCTCGGGATGAGCGAGGAGGAGGCGGAATCCGCGGTCGGTCCGCTGCGCGCGAAGGATTGGCGGCAGGACTGCGTCTACGGCTACGTGGAAGGAACCGGCGTTCCGGGGCCGACTTCGGTGTCGCTGACCGAGGCCGACGGGATCACCGTCATCAACCCGGCCGGGGCGGTGCACACCCCCGAGGGGATCGGGGTCGGTTCGACCGAGGCGGACATTCTGGCCGCGTACCCCGGCGGTACCAAGAACGGCAGCGCCTACTTCGCGCCGATCAGTTCGGTCAGCGCGTACCGGATCGCGCTGGGCAACGACGGGTCGGTACTCGGCATCCTGCTGACCCGGATCGAACAGAGCTGTCAGTTCAGCTGACGGGACGAAGAAAACCCGGGCTTCTCCAAGGGGGAGAGCCCGGGTTTTCCCGTGGTGGGAGCGTTGGTCAGTGCGTCAGAGCGCGCCGCCCGCGACCGGGGGCATCCCCGAGTCGGCGCCGTTGTCCCCGACGGATTCGCGGTGCAGGTGGTTCTCCACCTCGAACAGGTTGCCGTTCGCACGTTTGACGATGTTGAGCAGCGTGGACATCTGGGAGATCTCCTCGACCTGCTCCTTGAGGAACCACTGCGTGAACTGCTCGCCGATGTAGTCCTCTTCGGCGCGGGCTGCCTTGGCCAGCTGCTGGATGTCGGTCGCCACGTCCTTCTCCTGCTGCAGCGCGAGCTCGATGAGCTCGGTGACGTCGGAGAAGGTGTTGCGGACGTCGCCGGTGCCGGGGATCTCCACGTGGTGGTCGGTGTCCAGCATGTACTGGACCAGCGCCATCGCGTGGTTCCGCTCTTCGACGGACTGCTTGTAGAAATGCTTCGCGAGCTGCGGCAGGTCCTCGGCGTCGAACCAGACCGCCAGCGCGATGTACTGCTGGGAGGCGTTGAACTCGTTGTGGATCTGCGCCTGCAGCAGTTCGTAGAACTTCGAGCGCGGTTGCTTCTTGGTGAGGGCCATGTGTTCGACGATACGTCATCCGCATATTCGATTTCCACTTTTCTCTGGTGATATCCCCCCTATTAGGTTAGTATTCCCAATACTAGGTTCCCCTCAATTAAGTAAGCCTTCCCTAATCCATCGAAATCGATTAGGGAAGGCTTACTTTATTTCTGTGTCAGATACTTTCGCGCCGGATGGGGCAGGACATACAACGCGGGCCGCCTCGGCCGGAGCCCAGCTCCGAACCGGTGATGGCCAGTACTTCGATACCGGCTTCGGCCAAGCGCGCGTTGGTTTCCACATTCCGTTCGTATCCGACGACCACGCCGGGCGCGAGGGCGAGCGTGTTGTTCCCGTCGTCCCATTGCTCACGTTCCGCGGTGACCGGATCGAGTCCGGTGTCGATGACGCGGAGCCGGTCGATTCCCATTGCCTCGGCCGCCGCGGCGAGGAATGGGGCCGGGCCTTCCACCTTCACGGAACCGTCGTCGGTCGGCCGCATCGTGAACGCGGTCAGTGAATCGCGGGAAAGCGGATACATGACGACGGCGTCGGCGTCGACCATCGTGCAGACGGTGTCCAGATGCATGGTCGCGCGGGTCTGCTCGATGGGGACGGCGAGCACGGTGTGCGCGATCCCGTCCGCGAACACCGACCGCGCCAGGGACTCCGCGCCCGCCGCCGTCGTCCGCTCGCCGACGCCGATGGCCAGCACACCCGGCGAAAGCAGCATGACGTCACCGCCCTCGATCGGCGCCGAATGCGCGCCGTACGCGCGGGACGCGTGGCGGAACCACGGGTGATAGGCGTAGATGAGGTCCAGCACCGCGGTCTCGCGGACCCTGGCGGGCATGGTCAGCGAGGAGACCGCGACCCGGTCGCCGATCCACGCCGACGAGTCACGGGTGAACAGCAGGTTCGGCAGCGGATCGACGGCGAAGTCGTTCGGGTGGTTCATCAGCCGGACCAGCGAGGCGCCCTCGGCGGCCGGTAGCTCCTCGAAGGTCATGCCCGCCATCAGTACCTCGGCCAGCGTCGCCGGGGCGACGCTCGACAGGTGGGAGCGAAGGGAATCGGCAAGGTCGGGTCCGAGCCGCCGCTCGTCGACGGCCGCGTGCACGCCCGCCGCGTGGGCGCGGGTGTCCGCGAGCGCCGTGCGCAGCGCGTCGGCCAGCAGCAGCACGTCGACACCTCGGCCGCGCAGCACCTCGGCGAACGCGTCGTGCTCCTCCTGTGCGCGGTCCACCCAGGGGATGGAATCGAACAGGAGCTGGTCGTTGTTGCGAGGCGTGAGCCTTTTGAGCTCGTTGCCGGGCCTGTGCAGCAGTACCGCGCGCAGGGGGCCGACTTCGCTGTCAACTCGGGGTGGAGTCGTCTCGTCAATCACCTGCCCACCCTAGCTAGGGCAACCAGGAAACTCGCCCTTTGAGCAGCGCGTATCCGACGAAGGAAACGAAGTCCAGCGCGGTGTGCGCGGCGATCAGCGGCCACAGCCGGTTCGTCTTCTGCCACAGCCTGCCGAACACCAGGCCCATCACGACATTGCCGACGAAACCGCCGAAACCCTGATAGAGGTGATACGAGCCGCGAAGCACCGAAGACGCGACCAGGGCGGTGTTCTCGCGCCAGCCGAGTTGCCGCAGCCGGGTCAGCAGATACGCGACCACGAGCACCTCTTCGGCGAACGCGTTGCCGAAGGCCGACAACGTCAGCGTGATCGGGCGCCACCACGTCTCGCCCAAAGTGGACGGTTGCACCGACAGGCTGAACCCGAGGCCGTAGGACAGGAAGTACAGCCCCAGCCCCGGAATCCCGATGACGGCGGCGAGCAGCAGCCCGTGGACGACGTCGCGGCCAGGGCGCCGCTTGTCGAGGCCGACCTCCGCGAGCTTCATTCCACCGCGCCACAACAGGTACAGCCCGAGCGCGCCCCAGCCGACCAGCTGGCCGGCACTCAGGAGCTGCTTGAGCAGGTCGACCAGGCTCAGTGTCGCCTGGGGAACGTTCAGCTGGGCCTGTTGCTGCGCCAGCGGCACCGGCTGCAGCAGCGAGTCCACAAGGGACAGCAGACTGCGCAGCCCGGACAGGCCGAGGGTGATGCCGAAGACGACGGCCAGTTCGATGACGATCGCGCGGCGGCGCGCCGGATCTTCCACGAATTCCGGCAGCGCCGGGCGTTCGGGACGCAGCCAGCTCATCGGCCGCACGCTACCTTGTGACTGAAGGACGCCTTCACCTCATGTCACGCGGTGAAGGGAGCTTTCACCACGTCGCATGCGGGCATGGTTCCCTTCAGCCCTGCGCGGGTGATCGTCGGCGGGCTACCGTCGAGTCATGCCACGGAGCATCGCGACCAACGAAACCGTCGACCGCGCCGCGCTCGTCGACTTCCTGTCCACCCGTCACCGCGCCATCCTGATGACCACCAAGGCCGACGGCGGCCCGCAGCTTTCCCCGGTGACCTGCGGCGTCGACGCCGAAGGCCGCCTGGTCATCTCCACGTATCCCAAGCGCGCGAAGGTGGTCAACATCCGGCGCGAGCCGAAGGTGTCCGCCTGCGTTCTCTCCGACGAGTGGAACGACCGGTGGGTCCAGCTGAACGGCACCGCCGAGGTGCTCGACCTGCCCGACTCGGTCGAGCCGCTCGTCGACTACTTCCGCGCGATCTCCGGCGAGCATCCCGACTGGGACGAGTACCGCGAAGCCATGGTCAAGCAGGGCAAGAGCATCATCCGCGTCACCATCGAGTCGTGGGGCCCGATCGCCAAGGGCGGTTTCCCGGCCGAACTCGCCTAACCCTGCGGAAAGTACGGGCAGCCGACGAGACGCCGGATCTCGCCGCTCAGCTGCTGCGGCCCTTCGACCGGACGCGAGAACGCGAGCCGGACGTCGTGGTCGCCGGAGTCGGCCTCGACCCGCAGCCGCAGCCCGTAGCGGTCCAGCCCGAGCGGCCGGATCCATCCGCCGCGCAGTTCGGCGGGCACGTGTTTGGCGAGCTGCTGGACGACGTCGGCGTGGTCGGTCTCCAGATGCCGCAGCCACGCGGCCTCGTAGTCGTGGAACGGATCCGGCGGCGCGGCGCTGAACATATGCGGCCGGAGCGAATGCGTGCCCTCGGCGTCGGCGAGCACCAGCGACGCCGGGGTCAGCCGCAGCAGTGTCAGGCCGTGCCCGACGTCCAGCAGCCGCTCGTCCGGCCGGGTTTCGGCGATGGAGACCGCGCGGGCCCGCGCCGAAACCTCGGAGAGCGGGCGGAGCCAGCCGGTGATCCACAGCAGGCCGCGGATCGGTTCCCGTAGGTCGACCGGCGCCTGATCGGTCAGTTCGACCATCACCGCGAGCTCGCCGCGCTGGGCCTCGTGCGCGCGTTTCACCAGGTGGTGCTCGTCCGGAAGCAGGATGCTGACGCTGCCGCTCGTGTGCACGTGGTGCAGCTCGGGGATGACACGGCCGTACTGTCCTTGCTGGTCACGCTGCTCCGCGGTCGGCATCAGCGTCGCGGGCCCGTTGCGGGTGGCGATCGTCTTCGCGCGTTCGGCGGGGTTCGGCGCCGGCGGGCGGCGGATGGACGTCGGTGTGGTCACGGCTCACCTCCTAGTTAGGTGAGCCTAACCTGATCTAGCCGCCGAGTGGAAGTAGCGTGGATCACGTCTCACCGTTCCCGTATAGGTTGACCAGGTGGAAGCCCGCAGAATCCCGGTGCTCGAACCACCCGAAGGGATTCCGGCGAAGAACATGCCGGTCCTGGTGCCCCTGCTCGACCGCAGCACCGCCACCGCCGGGACGATGGCCGTCGCGACCGGTCTGCTCGTGGCATTGGGGGTCGTGCTCGCGGTGTCCGGGGGACACGGGATCGCCGCGCCCTCGGCCCTCCTGGTCTTCATGACACCGTCTTCGGTGTACTTCGGCTACTCCGCCCTTGCCGGATCCTCCGCGATGCGGAAGCTCACCGGCAAGCCGTTCCGCCTGGTGAGCGGGCTGGACGACGCCGTCGTCGCCGGTTCACGGGTGAGCGTTCCCGTGGACGGGCGGTGGCTCGTCGTGCGGCTCCCCGCCCCGCTCCGGACGCAGCTCGCGGCTCAGCGACGGCTTTGGGTGCTCGGCCCGTTCGTCGTGCTGCCCGGTGTCGTCGTCCCGCGCCGTGGAGCGTTCCGCGACGCCCCGGTGAAGGGCTCGGTCCCGTTCGCCTTCGAACCGGTGTCGCCGGGCCGGATGCTGGCGACGCAGCGGCGTCTTCTCTCGGCGTACTACTTCTTCAGTGTCGTGATGCTGCTCGTCATGAGCGCGTTCGGCTTCTGGACGGCGGTCGATCATCCGCGGCGGGACGGCGTCGTGGTGACGGCCGCGTGGTTCCTCGGCTACGGCTGCGCGGTCAGCGCCCTCGGGCTCGCGATCGTCGCTGTGGTGCTGCTCAGGAAGCTGCCCGAACCGCGGTGGACCGAACTCGCCGTCGTGTCCGGGCCGGCGTCGGTCAACCACTTCGGCATGGTCACCGTGAAGGGCCGGACCGTCCTGCCCGGCGGACGCGAGGTCACCGTCACCGCCGGTGGTTCGGATCCGTCGCTGGCCGCGAACATCGCCGCGACCGGGCGGCTGTGGGTGCTCGGCGTGCCCGCGGCCGGGAAGACGGCGAAGGCCGGAGTGCCCGGTCACGCGGTTTTCGGACCGGTGAGGTTCGGCCGGTGACGGTCAGTTCCCGCGTTTAGTCCTCTGAATGCGAGGGCACCTGCTCGCGCGCGCCGTCGAAGGCCGCATTCAGAGGACTGAACGCAGGGGTATCAAGCGCCGGGGCCGCGTCCGGACCAGGTCCACGCGTAGCCGGGGTCTTCCGACGCGTCGGCCGCCTCGCCGAGGTCCAGCGGCGCGAAGGTGTCCACCATGACCGCGGTCTCGTCGAAGAACTGCGCCCCGATCGACGCCTCCGCCGCCCCGGGCTGCGGCCCGTGCGTGAAACCGGACGGGTGCAGCGAAAGCGAGCCGACCTCGATGCCGGAGCCCTTGCGCGCCTCGTAGTTCCCGCGGACGTAGAACATCAGCTCGTCCGAGTCGACGTTCGCGTGGTTGTACGGCACCGGGATCGACTCGGGGTGGTAGTCGACCTTGCGCGGGCAGAACGAGCAGACCACGAAGTTCGGGCCCTCGAACGTCTGGTGCACGGGCGGCGGCTGGTGCACGCGGCCGGTGATCGGCTCGAAGTCGTCGATGTTGAACGCCCACGGGTACAGGCAGCCGTCCCAGCCGACGACGTCGAACGGGTGGGTCGCGTAGGTGTAGCGCGTCAGCCCCGCGCGGTGCCGCACGAGGACCTCGACGTCGGTGCCGTCGACGACCAGCGGCTCGGACGGGCCGCGGATGTCGCGTTCGCAGTACGGCGAGTGCTCCAGGAACTGGCCCTTCGCCGACAGGTACCGCTTCGGCGGGCCGATGTGGCCGCGCGCCTCGATGGTCAGCAGCTTGACGCCGCCGTCGTCGTGCGGGAGCACCCGGTAGGTGCACGACGTCGGGATGACGAGATAGTCGCCGTCACCGACCTCCAAGGCGCCGTAGATCGTCTCGACGGTCGCACCGCCGCCCTGGACGTAGAACAGCTCGTCGCCCGCGGCGTTGCGGTACAGCGGCGACGGTTTGGTCGCGTGGACGAAACCGATGGTGACGTCGGCGTTGCCGAACAACCGCCGCCGGTCGGTGACCGCGTCGGCGTCGCCGAACTTGAGGTCCTGGGTCTTGAAGGCGCGGGGTTTGAGCGGGTGGTTCGGGGTGATGGGGCCGCGCTCGTCCTCGATCGCGACGGCGTCGACGATCGCGGTGGGCAGCCCGCGGTGGTACAGCAGCGCCGAGTCCGCCGAGAAGCCCTCGACACCCATCAGTTCCTCGGCGTACAGGCCCCCGTCGGGCTTGCGGAACGCCGTGTGGCGCTTGTGCGGGATCTCGCCTACCTGCCGGTAGTAAGGCATCGGAATCTCCCCGGAACGTGTCCGTTGTGCGAACGATTTTGTCCTGATGTCGTACGCTACTAGCGTGTCAGTCGTGTCAAGCGCTGTGGAACTCACGCCACCCGGCCCCCGAGGAATCCCTCCCCTGTTCGCGCGGCTCGTCGACGACTCGGCGTTGTTCCCGCCCGGCGAGGCGTCCATGCCCGAAGCGCTGCGTGCGCACTTCGCGTCGAGGGCCGGTGAGCACTCCGGCGTCCTCGGTGTGTTCCTGTGCCAGGCGTCGCGGCTGCCCGAGCTCATCACGGAACTCATCAAGATCAAACCCAAGGAACCGCTGCCGCTGTCGCTCATCATCGACACCGGCCTCGGCGGCGTCCCGAAGGCGATCTCGATCGTCGAATCGCGCAGCGAGATCCTCAGCCTGCGCATGGTGGAGATGCCGGCGCCGTCGGACGTCGACGAGGTCTGGCTGGAGCGCGTCTCCGAGTTCGTGCCCGAGGACGTCATCCGCGTGGTCGAGCCGCGTCGCGGCGTCGGCTGGCTGGACGGCGTGCGGAAGGTGATCGAGCACGGCAGCTGGCCGAAGATCCGCTGCGGCGGCAAGGCAGGCGAGAACTTCCCCAGCGTCGACGAGGTCGCCGATTTCCTCGCGGTGGTCAGCGGTTCGACCGGGGCGTCGTTCAAGGCGACGAACAGCCTGCACCGCGCCGTCCGGCACACCGAGGAGCCGAGCGGCTTCACCCACCACGGGTTCCTGAACCTGATCGTGGCGTCCGCGCGCTGTCTTTCGGGCGGCGACGTGCGCGCCGCCCTCGAAACGACCGACGGCGCCGCGCTGGCCGCCGAGGCCAAGGGGATGTCGGACGAGGCGGCGAAGGCCGTTCGCGGGCTCTTCGCCTCTTACGCGGCGGCCTCGTTCGACGAGCCGGTCGCCGACCTCGGGGAACTCGGGTTGCTGTGACTCGCGAAGGGTCGCTGACCCTGGACCGGGGGCTCGCGCTGCTCCAAGCGGTCGCGGACGCCGGCGGTGAGGCGGCGACGATCTCCGAGCTCGCCGTCGCCATCGGCGCGAGCCGGGCCGCCGTCTACCGGCTGCTCGTCCCGTTGTCCGAACGCGGCCTGGTGTGGCGTGACGGCAACAAGGTGCGGCTGGGCGTCGGCCTGCTCCGGCTCGCCGGGCAGGTCCTCCCGCAGCTCCGCGAGGCCGCGAGGCCGGTCCTGCGTGAGCTGGCGGAGAAGGTCGGCGCGACCGCGCACCTGTCGGTCGCGCAGGGAGATCAGGCGCAGGCCGTCGCGGTCGTCGAACCGTCCTGGACGAGCTTCCACGTCGCCTACCGCGTCGGTACCCGGCATCCGCTGTCCGCCGGCGCCGCGGGCAAGGCGATCACGCTGCGTCCAGGCGGCGAAGGCTGGGTCACCTCGTCGGGTGAGCTGGAAGCCGGCGCGTCGGGCGTCGCCGCGCCTGTGCGCGGGGTGCCGGGCTTGAAGGCCAGCGTGGGCGTCGTGTCCCTCGAGCCGCTCGACGCGTCCGTGGTGGGCCCTGCGGTCGTGGCGGCCGCCGTCCGGCTGGCAGAGGTGCTGAAGCAGCCCGAATAGCGTGTCAGCGGTGGCTCAGCAGCGGGCGGACCATGGTCGCCAGCAGCGTGAGGTCGACCGCGAACAGCAGCCGCTCGAACAGGCCGAGCGTGACCTCCTGATGCGACGGACCGGTCAGCATCGTCCAGACGAATCCGCCGAGCACGATCACCACCGCGGCGAAGCTGGCCACCGAAAGCCGCCGGATCGTCGTGCGGCGCGGCTCCCACGGGCATCGCGCCCGGCCGGGGCGCGTCAGCACCCAGGCGGCGGCGGGGAGCGCCAGGAACGCCGCCAGCGCCGCGTAGTTGTGGATCTGCCCGGCCAGTGACCGGGCCTGGCCCTCGGGGTCGACGGGGACGAGCGCGAGGACGAAGAGCCCGGCGCACCACACACCGAGGAGGACGAGAACGGACTCGTAGCCGCGGCGGTGCGCTTTCGCGATCCCGCCGAGCAGCGCGAGCGAGCCGAACCCCAGCGCCAGGCACATCGCGCCGAACAGCGGGGCCGCCGTCGAACCGGGCGAGAGGTAGCCGTAGACGTACTCGGACAGCGTCTGCCAGATCGGGCTGACCTGGCTGGACAGCCTCAGGTGCAGGTCGATCGAGATGGCTACCGCGACGGCCATGCCGAAGACCGCGAGCCTGCCGTGCACGGGGGAGACGGCACGGGCCGCGAGGATCTTGGGCGAGGTCACGACCGGTTTCTCCAGGCACATCGGGGCGGGTGTTCACCTTTTCGTTCCCGAAAGGTTACCCGGCGAACCTGTGAAAACCCCGTGCGCCTCAGAACGCCAGCTGGGCCAGCGCGAACAGCGAGAACCCCGCGAAGACGAATCCCGCCACGCGCTGGATGAGCTTGGGGCGGATCCGGCTGCGGACCTTCGCGCCGATGAAGACGGCGAGCCCGGCGACGGCGACAAGCGCGACGAAGGAGCCGAGGGCGACCGCGAACGGGTTACCGAAGCGGGCCGTGAGGCTGGCCGTCGCGAGCTGGGAGGCGTCACCCCATTCGGCGGCGAACAGCACTCCGAACGACGTCAGCGCGGAGCGGAAGAAGGTCGCGGGGCTCGGCCCGGAACGCGACGCGTCCTCGCCGCCGTCCTTGCCGGGGCTGAACCCTTCACGAAGGAGCATGAACGCGCCGATACCGAACATCGCGGCGACGATCACGGTCACCAGTGTCTCCGGCAGCAAAGTGAGCACACTGCCGAAGGTGGCGGCGATCGCGGATTGCACGGCGAATGCGGCGGTGACCCCGACGAATACCGGCCACGCGCGGAAACGGGTGGTGAGAACGAGGGTGGCGACGAGGGTCTTGTCCGGCAGCTCCACGGCCAGTACCAGGCCGAACGCGCTGATCAGCGCCAACATCGAGCTCGACATGACAGTGCTTCACCCCTTTCACTGCAACGATAAAGGGACGATTCAGAGAAAGGCAAGCTGATGGCTTTTCCGAATCGCCAGGCATGTGCGGGCGAATTGTTTTTCGTGGTGGGGCTGAATTGGGATTTCGGTGAACCGAATTCTTTTTTCAGGCTTCGCTGGTAGCGTCCGGGCGCATGGACGAGAGAGCGCGGATCGAGGACGTGTGCAAGCGGCTGAAGGAGCACTACGTGTTCCCCGACGTCGCCGAGAAGCTGACCGTGTTCCTGCGGGCGCGGCTGCGTGACGGCGCGTACGCGGAGCTCGACGATCAGGCGTTCGCCGTCGCGGTCACCGCGGATCTGCAATCGGTCAACGGGGACAAACACCTGCGGCTACGGCACCACGTCGATCCGCTGCCCGAGGTGGAAGGGGAGTCGTTCGATCCCGAGCAGTTCCGGCGCGAGGCGGAACTGAACTGTCACGGCATCGCTTCGGCGCGACGGCTCGCCGGGAACGTCGGCTACCTGGAGACGAAGCTGCTCTACGGGCCGGACATCGCCGGTGAGGCGCTGGCCGCGGCGATGACGCTGCTCGCGACCACCGACGCGCTGATCATCGACGTCCGGGAGAACCGGGGCGGGGATCCGATGGCGGTCGCGTTGCTGATCAGCTACCTGGTCGACGAGCCGACGCATTTCAACAGCATCTATCTGCGCGACGGCGACGTGACCAACCAGTTCTGGACGCTGCCGTACGTACCGGGCCGCAAGTTCGGCGCGGACAAGCCGGTGTGGGTGCTGACCGGGCCGACGACGTTCTCCGGCGCCGAGGATCTGAGCTACTCGTTGCAGCAACTGGGGCGGGCGAAGACGGTCGGCGCGGTCACCGGCGGTGGGGCGAACCCGCGGCGACAGTACAAAGTGGACACCCATTTGGATGTCACCGTCCCTGGCGGACGGGCCGTGAACCCGGTCACGGGGACCAACTGGGAAGGCGTCGGCGTCCAGCCCGATATCGCCGTCGCGGTCGAGGACGCTTTCGACACGGCGTACGCGTTGGCGCTGGAACACGTGCTGACGCTGGGGGATTCGGGCGTGCGGCGGCAGGTCGCCGACGAGGCGCGACTCACACTCGCCGCCCTCGGCTGACCTGGGCGCGGGACCTACGTCCCGGCGAGATCGGGACCACTTGAACTGGCGGGCTCAACGGGCGTTGAGCAGGCTTGAGGCGTGGAAGTTCTCGATCTCGCTCGATGGCAGTTCGGCATCACCACCGTCTATCACTTCCTGATGGTCCCGCTGACCATCGGGCTTTCCGTCCTGGTCGCCGGGATGCAGACGGCGTGGGTCCGGACGGGCGATCAGCGGTACCTGAAGATGACCAAGTTCTGGGGGAAACTCCTGCTGGTCAACTTCGCGATGGGCGTGGTCACCGGGATCGTGCAGGAGTTCCAGTTCGGGATGAACTGGAGCGCGTACTCGCGGTTCGTCGGTGACGTGTTCGGCGCGCCGCTGGCGATGGAGGGGCTCGTCGCGTTCTTCGTCGAGTCGACCTTCCTGGGGCTGTGGATCTTCGGCTGGGACAAGCTGCCGAAGAAGGTCCACCTGGCGTGCGCGTGGGCGTACTCGCTGGCGACCGTGGCGTCCGCGTACTTCATCCTGGCGGCGAACTCGTGGATGCAGCATCCGGTCGGGGTCGAGTTCGTCGACGGGAAGCCGACGATGAACTCGATCTGGGCGGTGCTGACGAACAACACCGCGCTGGCCGCGATCCCGCACACGCTCGCGGGCGCCTTCTCGGTGGCGGCGGCGTTCCTGGTCGGTGTCGCGGGCTGGCAGCTGTGGCGCAAGCGTTCGGAGGACGACGAGCACCGCGCGGTGTGGCGTTCGTCGTTGCGTCTCGGCGGCTGGACCGGTGTGGTGGCGTTCGCGGTGCTGGCGATCACCGGCGACTTCCAGGGCAAGCTGATGTTCGAGCAGCAGCCGATGAAGATGGCGTCGGCGGAAGCGTTGTGCCACACGGAGAAACCGGCGAGTTTCTCGATCATCGCGATCGGCGACGTGCGGAACGCGAACTGCGAGGACGTCAAGACGTTCAACGTGCCCGCCCTGCTCTCGTTCTTGGCGCACAACGACTTCTCGACCGAGGTCAAGGGCGTGGAGAACCTGGTCACCGAGTACCAGGCCAAGTACGGCACGAACTACCCGGACGACCCGCAGCTCGGTTCGCTCGCGGGCAAGCCGATCGACTACGTGCCCAACCTGCCGGTGACCTACTGGGGTTTCCGCGCGATGATCGGCTTCGGCGCGATCTCGGCCGGGATCGGGGTGCTCGCGCTGTGGCTGACCCGGCGCGGGCGGATCCCCGGGCAGCGGTGGTTCCCGTGGCTGGTGCTCGGCGGCATCGCGACCCCGTTCATCGGCAACAGCGCGGGCTGGATCTTCACCGAGATGGGCCGCCAGCCGTTCGTGGTGGTGCCGAACCCGACCGGTGTCGACGGGGTGTGGATGTTCACCGCGCAGGCGGTCTCGAAGTTGTCCACAGGCGAGGTCTGGACGTCGCTGATCGCCCTGACGGCCGTCTACGCGGTGCTCGGAGTGGTCGAGGTCTACCTGATGCGGAAGTACGTCCGCGGCGGGGTGGACGCGGTCATGCCACCCAAGAAACCGGCCTCGACCAGCAAGAACGGCGACCCCGAAGGCGGTGACGGCGATGACGACGCGCTGGCCTTCGCCTACTGATCGCCTCTTTACGTCACCTACCCAGCCCCCCGCCCTTCCCGGGGGACGGCCCCGCACCCAGCGTATCGGGGGTATCGCTCAGGCGGGTTACCCACAGCCGATCTGTGGACAACTTGAGTGGTTGTGGATAACTCAGGGCGACTGGGGCCGACGGGGTGGCCTCGATGGGTCGGGAAGCGTCGCGAAAGCCACTTTCGCGACGTCTGATGTCCCGAAAGTGGCTTTCGCGACATGCCGCGCGGCGTCGTCCGGGCAGGCGACCGCGCACGCGGCCGGGCAGGCGACCGCGCGCGCGGACGGCCAGGCGACCAGGTACGTGGCCAGGCAGCGGGCTGAAGGGGCCCTTCGCCGCATCGCACGCACCGAAGGCTCCCTTCACCGCGTCGCATGCGGTGAAAGCGTCCTTCAGCCCGCGCAGCCCAGGAAAGTGAGTACCCGATGACCCTCGAAACGATCTGGTTCTGCGTCATCGCCCTGTTCTGGCTCGGCTACCTCTTCCTCGAAGGCTTCGACTTCGGCGTCGGCATGCTCATGCCGGTCCTGGCGAAGGACAACACCGAGCGCCGCGTCATGGTCAACACGATCGGCCCGGTCTGGGACGGCAACGAGGTCTGGCTGATCGTCGCCGGCGGCGCGATGTTCGCCGCGTTCCCCGGCTGGTACGCGTCGCTGTTCTCGGCCGCGTATCTCCCGCTCCTCTTGGTCCTGCTCGCCCTCATCGGCCGCGGCGTCGCGTTCGAATACCGCGGCAAGGTCGACTCGGATCGCTGGCGCCGCAACTGGGACCGCGTCATCGGCATCGGCTCGTGGATCCCGCCGTTCGGTGTCGGCCTCCTCCTCGCGACCACCGTCCTCGGTCTCCCGCTCGACGCCGACGGCGACCGGGTCGGCGGTCCGTTCGCCGCCATCAGCGTCGAAACACTGCTCGGCGCGATCGCGGTCGTCGGGTTCTCGCTGGTCCACGGCGCCGCGTTCCTCGCGCTCAAGACCGAAGGCGACCTCCGCCACCGGGCGCGGAACCTGGCCACCCGCCTGCTCCCGGTCGCGCTGATGCCCTTGCTCGCGTTCCTCATCCTCGTGCAGCTGCGCTCGGGCGACCTGTGGACGCTGCTCCTCATCGGCCTCGCCGTCGTCGCCGCGGTCCTCGCGTGGTTCAGGATCCGTGCGGGCCGCGAAGGGCAGGCGTTCGCCGCGCTCGGCGGGGTCATCGCGGCTTCCGCCATCGCGATCTTCGTCGCCCTGTACCCGAACGTCCTGCCGTCCACTGTGGACCCGGCGAACACGCTGACGATCGCGGGCGAGGCGTCGAGCCCGTACACGTTGACCGTGATGACCTGGGTCGCGCTGTTCGGCGCTCCCGCCGTCCTGATCTACCAAGGCTGGACGTACTGGGTGTTCCGCAAGCGCATCGGCACCCGGCACATCCCACCGGTGCACGCACCATGACCGAACTTCCCGGCCGCGACACCCTTTCCGCCACGGAGTCCACAATGGACCCAGCGCGACCGGGGAAGGGTCCGCTCGGCGCGCTGGCTCCACTTTCGAGTGCGGCGCGCCGAGCGTTGATCCTCAGCGGAATCCTTTCCTTCGTTAACGCGGTTTTGCTGGTGGGGCAGGCTTTCCTGCTCGCCGACGTCCTCTCCGCGGTCGTCCGCGGAACACCGGGGGACCGCACCGCCCAGCTGGCCGTGCTGCTCGCGCTCGTCGCGGGGCGCGCGGTGACCGGCTGGGCGGTGCGGATCGTTTCCGTTCGCGCGGCCGCCCGCGCGAAAGAGGAGCTGCGCGCCAAAGCCCTCGACCACGCCTTGAAACTCGGCCCGGAATGGATCGCGCGCCGCGGTCACGGCGAGCTGACGTCGTTGACCACCAAGGGACTCGACGCGCTCGACGCCTACTTCACCCAGTACCTTCCGGCACTGGTGACCGCCGCGATCGTGCCGCTCGGCGCCGGGGCCGCGATCCTGTTCGCCGACTGGCCGTCGGCCGTGCTCGTCGTGATCACCGTGCCGCTGGTTCCGCTGTTCGCCATCCTGATCGGCAAGCACACCGCCGAGCGGGTCGCCGAAGCCGCCGACGCCGAACAACGACTGTCCGGACATCTGCTCGAACTCGTCCGCGCACTGCCGATCCTCAGCGCGTTCCGCCGCGCCGAAGCGCAGGCGGAGACGGTCCGGAGGATCTCCGAACGGCATCGCCGCACGACGCTCAAGACGTTGAAGGTCGCGTTCGCGTCGGCGTTCGCGCTGGAACTGATCGCGACGCTTTCGGTCGCGCTCGTCGCGGTCGTCATCGGTGTCCGGCTGGTCTCCGGCGAACTGTCGCTGGCCATCGGGCTCGGCGTGCTGATCCTCGTACCGGAGTGCTACCAGCCGTTGCGCGCGGTCGGCGCCGCGTTCCACGCCAGCGAAGACGGCGTCGAGGCCGTGCGCCGCGTCGCGGACGTTCTAGCGGAACCCTTGCCGCCCAACGGTTTCGAGAAGCCCGCCCACGGCGCGATCGACGTCCGCGGACTGCGCGTCGCCAGGCGGGGCGGATTCGCGCCCGACGGCGAGACGTTCAGCGTCCGGCCAGGGGAAATCACCTGGTTGCGCGCGGCGAGTGGCGGCGGCAAGTCGACGACGCTCGCCACGCTGCTCGGCTTCGTGCAGGCCCACGACGGGAGGATCACCGTCGGCGGGACCGACCTTGCCGACGCAGATCTGGAGCGGTGGCGCGAGAACGTCGCCTGGGTGCCGCAGTCGCCGGTGTTCGGCGGGGGCACCGTCCGTGAGGAGGCCGGCGGCGAAGACGTCCTCGGCGAACTCGGGCTCGCCGGACTCGCCGAGCGGCCGGTTTCGAAGCTGTCACAGGGACAACGGCAGCGTGTCGCGGTGGCGCGGGCGCTCACGCGGGTCCGGACGGGCGCGTGGCTGCTCCTGCTCGACGAACCCACCGCCCACCTCGACGAGGCCAACGCCGCACTCGTCATGACCGCGGTCCGCAAAGCCGTCGACCAGGGTGCCGCCGCGATCATCGCCGCCCACGAGCGCACTTCCGGTGTCGACATGTCGACCGGCCCGATGCTCGAAGCCGGAGTCGTGGAAGAGGCACGGACGACCAAGCCGCTGCCCTGGCGCGACCTGCTGCACCCCAGGTTCTTCGGCGGCGCGCTGCTCGGTGCCGCCGCGTTGCTCGCCGGCGTCGCGCTGACCGCGCTTTCGGGCTGGCTGATCGCCAAAGCGTCACAACAACCGCCGATCCTGACCCTGACGGTGCTGATCGTCGGCGTGCGGACGTTCGGCCTCGGCCGCGCGGGGCTGCGTTACCTAGAACGGCTGGTCACGCACGACGCCGCGTTCCGCATCGCCGGGAGCCTGCGTGTCCGGCTGTGGGAGTCGCTGGTGCGTCTCGGACCGGCACGCGCGCTTCGGGCAGGTGAGGAACAGCAGCGGCTGGTCGGCGACACCGACACCGTGCGCGACCTGTTGCCGCGCGTCATCACGCCGCTGGTCGTGGTCGCGCTGGTGGCCGCCGGCGCCGTCGCGGTCCAGACCGTCGTGCTGCCCGAAGCCGGTCTCGCGCTGGCCGCGGCCGTGCTGGTCAGCGCGTTCGCGCCGCTGCTCGCGCTCCGGGCGGAACGCCGCGCGACCAGCGCGCTGGCCGCCGGACGGCGTTCGGTGTCGGCGCAGGTGCTGAGCCTGTTCGAAGCCGCCGCCGAGTTGATCGCTTATGGGGTCGACAAAGAGCGACGTCGCCGAATCGCCACCACCGACGCCGCGCTGACCGCCGAAGCCCGGCGACAGGCTTTCGGCGCCGGAGCGGCCGATGCCCTGATCATCCTGGCGACGGGGGTAGCCACCGTCGTGAGCACCGGGTTCGCCGTGAGCGCCGTCGCCGCCGGCGCGCTGAACCCGGTACTCGCGCCCGTGGTCGCCCTGGTGCCGCTCGCGCTGGCGGAGGTCCTCTCCCTTCTTCCGCCCGTCGCGCAGCACTGGGACACCCTTCGCCAGGCCCGTCTGCGCCTCGCCGCGTGCAATGAAAGGTCCCTTCCTGGCAAAATTTGCAAGGAAGGGACCTTTCATAGCACCGGCGGGGTGCGGATCCGGAACGCCGACCTCGGCTGGCCCGGCACCGAGCGCCCGGTCCTCACCGGGGTCGACCTCGACATCGCGCCCGGTACGCACGTCGCCGTCGTCGGCGCGAGCGGCGCAGGGAAGTCGACGCTCGTCGCGGCCCTGCTCGGCTTCCTCAAGCCGAGCAAGGGCGACGTCGCCGTGCCCGAGCACGTCGCCTGGGCACCGCAGGAGCCGATGCTCGTCTCGACCACGATCGCCGAGAACCTGCGTCTCGCTCAGCCGACGGCGTCCGAAGCCGATCTGCGGAAGGCCTTGTACCAAGCCGTTCTTGAAGACGTCGAGCCCACGACGATGCTCGACAGCGCCGGCGCCGGGCTCTCGGGTGGGCAGGCGCAGCGGGTCGCGCTGGCGCGGGCCGTCCTCGGCGCCGCGCGGGCCGATCTCGTGCTGCTCGACGAGCCCACCGCCCATCTGGACGAACCGACCGCGCGCACCGTCCGCGCACGGCTCGGCGAGGCACTCGCCGGGAAGACCGTCGTCCACGTCACGCACAACGCCGCCGAAGCCGACGGCGCGGACGTGATCCTGGAGGTGCGAGAGGGCCGGGTCACAGCGCGAACAAGGGCCGGAGCGGTCTAATGTCGATAGCGCTCATGGATCCCACGCTTGCCGCGCGCGCACTGTCCGCCGCCACCGAGATCACCGGCACCGCCCTGTCCGGTGAAGACCCGGGCGACGTGCTGGAGACCGTGGTCGCCCGCGCCGTCGAACTGGCCGAGGCCGACCTCGGTCTCGTCATGGTGCGCGCGGACGACGGCCAGGTGGTCGCCGAGGCCGCGCACGGGGACACCACCCAGGGCCTCCGGGGGCTGGCCTTTTCCTCCGATTCCGCTGCGGGCCAGGTCGCCAGGGGCGGGAAACCGGTGGTCAGCGAGGACTTCACCGTCGATCCCCGCACGGCGCCGTTCGTACCGCCGGAGCTTCAGGGCTTCGGGCCTTTCGCCGCGTCGGCGTTCGGTGCGGGCGGACGCGTCCTCGGCGCGCTCACCGTGTACCGCCGACACGGCGGGGAGCCGTTCTCGGCCAGCACGGTCGAGGTCCTCACCGCGTTCGCCGCGCAGGCGGGCGTGGTGCTCGCGCTGGCGGAAGGCGCCAACGCCCGGCACCGCGTGACGCTTTACCAAGAGCGCGAACGCATCGCGCGCGAGCTGCACGACGTCATCGTGCAGCGGCTCTACGGCGCCGGGATGCAGCTCGACCGTGTCCGCAAGAACATGCGGAAACGCTTCGCGCAGGCCGACGGCGCGCGGCTGTCCGAGGCGATCGACCAACTCGACCAGACCATCGAAGAGATCCGCGGCACCGTGCGCGCTCTGCGCAGCCCGGAACCCGCGAACCAGACGGTCACGGCCACCGACCTCGCCGAGTCTGCGCGGGGTGAGGTGCGCATCGCCGGCGAGCTGCTCGGCTACCCACCGACCCTCGAACTTTCGGGTGAACTGGCCGACATCCCCGCCGAACAGGCGGACCACATCCGCGCCGCCCTGCGCGAGGCACTGTCCAATGTGGTCAGACACTCGGGGGCGAGCGAGACCCGCGTGACGCTCAGCCGCGACGCGGAAGGCGTCAAACTCCGCGTGCGGGACAATGGATCCGGCGTCCCGCAGGGAGTGGCCAAACGCGGCCTCCGTCATCTCGCCGAACGCGCGACGACGTCGGGTGGCCGCTTTTCGATCAATTCCTCCCCGAGTCTCGGGACTTTGGTCGCTTTCGACGTTCCACTCGACCAAACCGTGTGAAATTAACGGTTCGTCAATTCTGATTAATCCGTAACAGCTGGGGCCGGTGCGCGACTGTAAGTGCATCGAACGCGCTCGGAGCGCGAATTCCCACTGAAAGGACTCCCTATGTCCTCGGTTCGTCGCGCCATCGGCACGGCTGTCATCCTCGCCGGATTCTCCTTGTTCGGCCCCGCTTCCGTGGCGTTCGCGCTGGCGGAAGCGCCCGCGATCGCCGATCTCGACTGTGGCGACTTCCGGTACCAGGAAGACGCGCAGGCCGAACTCCAGAAGGATCGATCCGATCCGCACAACCTGGACAACGACAACGACGGAATCGCCTGCGAAACGCTGCCCAAGCGTGGAACGGTGCCGACCGAAACGACCAAGTCCACCGTACCGCCGAGCACCACGAAAACGACGGCGCCGCGATCCATCGACAAGGATTGCGCCGATTTCCCCTCGCAGGCCGCCGCACAGGCCGAGCTCAAGAAGAACCCGCGGGACCCGCACAAGCTCGACGCTGACCACGACGGATACGCCTGCGAATCCCGGTTCGGCGAGCCCGCGAAATCGGGGCAGGTCAAGGTCAAACCCGTCGGCGGCGTCGCGACCGGCGGTGGAGAGTCCAACGGTGGCCCCCTGGACGTCGTCGCGGTCGCGCTGACCGGCGCGGCACTCCTGACCGCGACGGCGGCGGGCGCGTCCCTGGTCCTCCGGCGGCGTGCCGAGCGATGACCGGATCCTTCTGGCGCCGATGGCCGTTTCCGCTGGTCATCGGCGCCCTCCTCGGGTTGGTGTGCGCGGCCTTGCTGACCGCGTGCGCCGTTCCGCCGTCGGGCAAGGTCGAGTCACCGGCGTCACCCACCACGGTGGCCACAGCGGTGCCTTCTCCCACGGCGGTCACTCCGCTCGCGCCCGCACGCCCCGCGAAGCTCGAGATCCCGGCGATCGGGGTCCGCACCGGCGGGATCATCGACCTCGGCCTGGCCGGTGACGGCACCCTGGAGGTGCCACAGGACGCGATCACCACCGGCTGGTTCACCGGCGGCCCGGCACCCGGTGAGATCGGGCCCGCCATCCTCGCCGGGCACGTCGACTACAAGAAGATCCCCGGCGTCTTCGTCCGGCTCAAGGAACTCAAGGCCGGCGACGAAGCCATCGTCCACCGTGAGGACGGGATCACCGCGGTGTTCACCGTGTACGCCGTCGAACGTCATTCGAAGGCGTCGTTCCCGACGGAGAAGGTCTACGGCGACACGACGGGGCCCGAACTGCGCCTGATCACCTGTGGCGGGGATTTCGACTCCTCGACCGGCAACTACCTCGACAATGTCGTCGCCTTCGCGAAGCTGACCCGCGTTTAGATTCGGGGGATGCGCACCGTTTACGTCGTCACGCATCCGGAGGCCACGCACCACGTCGATCGTCTGGTGGGCGGGTGGTTCGACTCCGGCCTCACTCCAGCCGGAGAACGCGCGGCCGTCGCCGTCGCCGAGTCGTTGCGGGCGAAGGTGCCGGAAGAGGTGGAGCTCTATACCTCGGATCTGCGCCGCACCGCGCGGACGGCCGAGTTGATCGGTGAACGGCTCGGTGTCACCCCGATCCCGGACCGGCGGCTGCGCGAGAAGTCGTACGGGGAAGCAGGTGGCCGTCCGCGGGAATGGCTGGACAGCCGGTTCGTCCCGCCGCCCGCGGTCGGCGACCGGCTGGGACACGACGAAGGAATCCCCGGCGCCGAAACCAAAGGCGCGATGGCCGCGAGGGTGTACGCGGCCATGGAGTCGATCCTGGAAAGCCGTTGTGCGCACCAGATCGTCGTCACGCACGGTGGCGCTCTCACCTTCGTGATCGCCGCGTGGATCCGGATGCCGCTGGAGTCGGCCGGGTACGTCGACTTCCGCGGTTCACCCGGGAGCGTCACGGTGCTGCGTGAGGACGACTACTTCCACAACCGGCAGGTCGTGATCGGCCATCTCCCGACCGGGGAGACCGATCGTTGATAGCCTCGGTACCAGCCGTGACGAGGGGAACACGCCGTGTGGGAAGCCGTTCTGGGTGAGGCCGTGAAAGCGCTGGCGGTCGGCGCCGCCGGCGGGGTGAAGGACCTGGTGGCCAAGCGGCTCGCCCGCCGCCGTACCGCACAGGACGTCGATGCGCTGCTCGCGGATCCCGGCAGCGCCGAGCGGGCGGTCCGGGAACTGGTCGAAACCGATCCCGAATTCGCCGAGCGGTTGCAGGAGATCCTCGCGGGAGACGGCACCGGCGTTCGCGACGTGCCGGGCGCGCCCGCGCATTTCGTCGACCGGGACAGGGAACGGCGAAGCGCTTCGGGGCCGGGCGTCCACGTCATCACCGGTCCGCGCGGGGCGGGGAAGAGCGCGCTCGTGTACCGGCTCGCGGACGACCTCCGCGACCGGTACCCCGATCAGGTCTATGTCGACCTCGCGGACTATCGCGACGGCACCGTGCTGCGTCACTCGGAGGTGGCGACCCGGGTCCTGCGCGCGCTCGGGGTCGAGACGAATCTGATGACCACGAACACCGCCGAGCTGTGGGCCCAGTACCGGTCGGTCACCGCCCGGCGCCGGTTCCTCCTGGCATTGGACAACGCCGAAGTGGCCACGGACGTCCGCGAACTGATCCCCCCGTCGCCGTCGAGCCTCGTGCTGGTGACCGCCATCCGCCAGGACGACGACCTGCTGGCAGGCAACGTCGCTCCGCCGATCGAGCTGGAATCCCTCGAACGGGACTTCGCGCTCGAACTCCTAGGCAAGGCATCGGATCCGGCGGCCGTCGAGGCGGAACGCGACTCGGCCGCCGAACTCGCCGCGCTGTGCGACCACATGCCGTTCGCCCTGGTGCAGGCAGGCGTCCGGATCCGCAAACGCCTGCGGCGCGGCCCCGGCGCGGTCGCCTCGGTACTGGCCGATTTCCGGCGGACCGGGGTGCTCGGCGGAGTCGACGTCATCGCGATGGCGTTCGAGCAGTCGTTCGCCGAGTTGTCCGCCGACGCCGCGGAACTCTGCGAACTGCTGGCGTCCCATCCCGGCCCCGATTTCACGACGGCGTCGGCGACGGCGGTCTTCGGCAAGCCCGCCGGAGACGCGCTCGACGAACTCACGGACGCGGGGTTCCTCGCGCCGACCGGCACTCCCCGGCAGCGGCTGTTCAACCTGATCCGGGAAGGGGCGCGCCGGCGCGGGACCCGGGACGTCGCGACCGATCGGGCGTTGCTCTTCTTCCGCGACCAGGCCGTCGCCGCGGACCACATCACCAGTCCGGACCGCCTGCGTCGCTACGCGCCGATTTCCGTGCCTACCCCGGATTTCGAGGGTAAGGCGCCGCTCGACTGGGTCGAGGACGCACGGGAAACCTATGGCGCACTGGCGTATCAGGCCTTCGAGCGGAAACGGGACGTCGAAATCGGGCAGATCTGCGGAGCGCTGGAAGTGCTCATGCTCAACCGCGGGCACCACCGGCTTTTCGCCCACATCAACCACTGGGGCCTGCTCGCGGCGAGGCGGCATGGCGATCCGGCCCTGACCACGAGGATCCTCAGCCAGCAGGGCCGTACTTTCTTCCTGCTGCACGACTTCGACCGCGCCCAGCCGCTGCTGGAGGAGGCGCTCGAAACGGTCCGCACCCTGGACGACCCGGCACTGGAGTCGTCCGTGCAGGAGTTCTGCGGCCGTTTCCACGAAGAGAAGGGGCTCCTCCGGGCCGCCGCGGACTTCCTCTGGCGAGCCGTGACGCTGGATCGAGCGATGGCCGAGGCGGGCCGCCGGTCGCTCGGCATCCACAGCCGCATGCTGGCGAACGTGCTGCTGAAAGCCGGTGCGTACGAACAGATCTGGGCGTTGCTCGCCGAATCCGCACAGCAGTTCCCCGCGTCCGACGGCCGGAACCTCGGCCGGGTGTCGATGGTGCGGGCCAAGTACCTCCGGACGATCGGCCACTACGACGACGCCGAACGCGAATTGCTCGAGGCGTGGCGGCTGGTGTCCGGTGCGACGCAGTACACAGCCGAGTTCGAGGAGGAGTTCGGCAGGCTCTACGCGGCTCGCGGGGACCACGGCCGGGCGCATACGCATTTCCAGCGTGCCTGGCAGACGTACTTCGACGCGGGGCATCCGCGGGAGGCCGAGTTCCGTTCGGTCCTGGCTAACAGCGGGAGACGGTGACAGGACGCCCGTTGACCGTATGCGTGCCTTCGATGTCCGCGTGCGAGACGAGCAGAAGGTGGAGATGACTCGCCAGCAGGGTCGGATCCGTTTCCGCCGACAGCAGGAAATCGCCGCGGTCCCGGACGCGCGCGAGACAGCCGCCGGGGGCGGGAGCGGCGACGAGCCGGGCGAGCGGCCACTGGGTGAGCAACTCGGCGAACCGGCCGGGATCCTCGGCGAACACGATGGCCGCACCGTCCAGTTCCCGTAGCGTCGCTTGATCCGCATGGGCGAGAACATGCCGGTGGCGCAGGCCTTCCGGCCGGGTGGACGCGGGAAACCGCACCACTTTCCCGGTTTCGTCCCAGCCTGCGGCGAGCGCGGCCACCGGATGGGTCACCGGTGCCGGAGCGGGCACGGGCGGGAATCCGGGGCGGGGATCCGGCCGCTCCAGGTCGAGGAGGTCGTAGAGCACATCGCCCAGCCGCGGACCGCTCGCGGCGTCCTCGACGGCTTGGTCGATGATCGGCCGGTAGCGGTCAGGCGCATGGCTCGCGATGGTCGCGTCGATCTGCTCGCGCAACCCCGTGTCCGCCACTTCGGCCGTGGCCCGCGTCAGCATCGCGAGGGGTGAGTCGTCCACCGTCGTGGTCGCGGCGGACGGGGCGAGGAGGACGGGTTTGCCCGCCGCGGCGGCGTACAGCGCGGCGGAACCCTGATCGGAGAGCACGCAGTCCGCCGCCAGCAACGCGGCCTGCCAGCCGTGGTCCGGGGGAATGAGCGTGAGCCCCGCGGCGAGCTCCGGCCGGAGCCACGACTCCAGCTGCCACGGGCTGTGCGCCGCCCACACCCCGGGATGCAGGGTGAGGACGATCTGGTACTTGTCGAGCGGAAGCTCGCTCAGCAGCCGATGGGGCAGGTGCGGATGCCTGGCGTAGAGCGAATGCCTGCCCCAGGTCGACGCGAGCACGACGACCTTCCGGTCCCCGGAGCCGAGCGCCGCGCGGTAGGCCGCCACCCGGTGCCTGCTCGCCATCATCCGGTCGTGGCAGGGATCGCCGACGACGACCGCCCGGTCCAGCGCCTCCGGGCAAGCCGACTTCAGCTGCTCCCGTTGCACGGAATGCGAAAGCGCGATCGCCGCCGGGATCACCCGGTCGTGGTGCAGGAGCCGATCCGGGTCCATCCCTGACGTGACTCGCCGGCCCGGGTAGTACTTCTGATAACCGATCCCGTGCGGCACCAGCAGAATCGGCCCGTTCAGCTCGTGAAGGGCGTCGTTCTCGCTCGCCGCGAGGATGAGGTCGAAGGTGTTCTTCGCGGCCTGTTCCCACGGGGTGACGGCGACGCGCAGGGCACGCAACGCGTCACTCACTCCGGCCGAAAGGATCCCCGGCCGCGCCTCGTCGAAGGTGAAGGTCGTCTGGATCCGGAGATCGTCACTCGTCAGGGTCAGGATGTCCTGAAGCCGGTTCAGCGTCGTCAACGTCCGGACGACCACGAGGAGCTGTCGTTCGGGAGCGTTGGTCAACCAGGAACGGAAACCCGGTTCGACCGGGACCTTCGGCCAAAACGACGGGGGGGGGGTACCTATTTCGCGCACTACCTGTCCCGGCGCGCGATCCACGCCGCCGCCTGCGTGCGGCGCTGCATGCCCAGCTTCGCGAGGACGGACGTCACGTAGTTCTTCACCGTCTTCTCGGCGAGGAACAGGCGTTCCGCGATCTCGCGGTTGGACATGCCCTGCCCGATCAGGTCCAGCACCTCGCGCTCGCGTTCGGTGAGGGACCCGAGTTCGTCCTCGGGCGGATGCCGCAGCTTGTCGAGCACCCGCGCCGTCGACAGCGGGTCGAGCAGCGACCGGCCTGCCGCGACCTCGCGGACCGCGTTGACGACGTCCTGACCGCGGACCTGTTTCAGCAGGTACCCGGCCGCGCCCGCCATGATCGCGCCGACCATGGCCTCCTCGTCGTCGAACGCGGTCAGCATCAGGCACTGCGGCGGGTTCGGCTTCGACCGCAGCTCGCGGCAGAGCGCGATGCCGTCGCCGTCGCCGAGCCGCACGTCGACCACCGCGACGTCCGGCTCGACGTGCATCGCGACGGCCAGGGCCTCGTCGACCCCGCTCGCTTCGGCGACGACCTCGATGTCGGGCTCGTCGGTGAGGAGGTCACGCAGACCGCGCCTCACCACCTCGTGGTCGTCGATGAGCAGCACCTGGATCGGCATACCCCCACGTTACTTCGCGGCGGCCCAGTAAATCGCCTTGGCCACCTGCGAGTACAAGCCCTTCGGGTGATCGCGGAACAGCGGTTCGGTGCCGAACAGCACCGCCCGCCCGCCGAGTCCCGAGGTCCCGGACACGACCGCGGCCTGTCCCGCAGCCTGCAGCGGACCGCCCGTCCCGTCGTCCTGTGTCCGCCAATGCCCCGCGACCAGCGGGTTCCCGCTCGCGTAGCGCTGCTCGACACTGACCGAGGAGCCGAGATCGGTGAACCAGAACGGCCCGTAGACGAACGAGTCCGGCAGCGCGCCGCTACCCACCGGGCCGGTGCCGTCGACGACCGAGACCACGCCGTTCCCGTCTTCCCAGCCCGCCACCGGACGCGCTTCGAGAAGTCCCACGTCGGTGTTGAACCGCGCGCCCGTGGCACCGCGCGTGACCACGCCGCCGCGAGTGAGGAAGGCCCGCAAAGCGTCCTTCGCGGCCGGATTGAGATCGGTGTAGCGCAGTCCCGATGAGACGAACAGCAGGTCCACCCGGGACCAGTCGAAGCCCGCGTTAAGCACCGCAGTCGACACCGGACGCACGTCGAAGCCCATGTCCCGCAGCGCTTTCAGCTCGTCGGGGCCGACGGCGGCCGCGATGGTCTTGCGGGTCAACGGCGTCGCCGTCCCGCTTGCTTCGGTGAACCGGACGCCGTAGCGGTCGGCCACCTCGGCGGCCGCCGGGCGCGCCGACGCGGGGACGACGATCGTGCCGTCGTCCGTCCGTCCCAGCGCGAGGCCCCGGTTCAGCAGGTCGTTGGCGGCGCTGACGTCCTTTCCGTCGACGAGCTTCAGCGCGAGGTCACGGCCCGGCGCGGCGTCGATGCCGCCGGTCGGCGACGCGGCGACGACGTCGTGCGCCCGGACGTCGAGCCTGCCCTGCTTGACGATGTCGACCGACGCGCCCCACAGCAGGCGGTGGCTCCAGCCGGAGATGTCGTACATGACGGGCACCTTCGCCGAGATGTCGCTGCCCTGCTCCAGCATCACGTTCGCCAGGCCGCGTTTCGGCTGGTGCATGTCGACCACGTACGAACCGGCCGGATACCGGCGTCCGGCCAGCGAGAACGGGCGATCCGCCTGCCGAACGCGGACGTCGTTGGCCACCAGGTGGTCGACGAGACGCGAGGCGGCGACGGCCGAGCGCTGGTCCGCGCCGGAGGGGATGACGTACGCGCGCGGGAACTCCGTGCGGTAGCGGTCTTCCGGCCCGAAACCGGGCACGAACCCGTCGGGGATCTCACGCTGCGCCTCGCCGGCCGTGCCGCGGCGGAACATCTCGATCTGGTTGGCGATGAGCTCACCGCGGTTGCGGTCGACGTACTGCAGCGTGCTGCCGATGGTGGCCTCGACGACCTCCGTGTTGATCACCGCGCGCCGCTGGAGCTCCGCCACCGGCTGCGTTTCGTAGTCCGCGTTGTTGACCCGCATCGGGACCTCGATCGTGAAGGACACCGCGCCGTGGTACATCGCGTACTGGGCGGTGTAGATCGGCGCCCAACCGTCCCAGCTGCCGGGTTCGTAGTCGCGGAACGGGATCTCGGGTTTCGCCGTCTCCGGCCGTCCGAGCGCCTGGACCGCCTTCTCCATGCCGAGCCCGTTGGCGTAGCCGTGCTTGATGTAGAGGTCGAAGTCGTAGTTCTGGCCGTGCGGCGGGGTGGTCGGCTCGATGAGCGTGTTCGCGACGTAACCGTGTTCGTCCAGCATCATCAGCGGCTGCTTGCCGATGGCGATCCCGCGCATGGCCCGCACCTCCGGCTGCGACGCGGTGACGAAGTCGCGGTTGGGGTCGAACCCCTGCGACGTCTGCCGCGTACCGGCGACGCGGCCGTCCGGATTGGCCGTGACGTTGAAGTAGAAGCGGTTCCGTTTCAGCAGCTCGGCGGTCTGGCGATCGTTCGATGTCGCCAGCTTCTCGATGACGCGGAGCGCGCCGTCGGTGCCTTCCCATTCGTTGCCGTGGATGTTGTTGTTGATCCACACCGGCGCCTTGTAGCCGTGGCGCAGGAACGGGTCGCGCGCGGCGCGGGCCGGATCGTTCTCGATCAGCGAGCGCCAGGCGTCCTGCCGCCGCGTCTCGGCCGGGCTCTCCGGCGCGGTGAGCGTCACCAGGTAGAGGTCCCGGCCGAGGCCCGACTGCCCGGCGATCTCGACGGAGATCCGATCGCTGCGCGCCTGCAACGCGTTCAGCTTCGGCGCGATCGCGTGATACGGCGCGAGTCCGAGCTTGATCGACTTGTCGGCCGCGTTCTCCGGGTACACGCGCAGCTTGGTCTTGCGCGGATAGCCGGAACGGTCGCCCGCGAGGTTCTCGCCCGCCGCGGCCCGCGCGACGCTCATCGGCTGATCGGTCGCGGCGATTTCGTTGCGTTCCGGCCCGTTGCCGGGGTCCCGGTGCGTCGTCGGTGGCGGCGCCGCATAGGCAGGCGCGGCGACCGCGCTCAGGGACAACACGAGGGCCAGGAACACGGTGCGAGCCGAACGCGACAAGGGGCCACCTCCAGGGACGTCGGCACAGTGTTTCCGCCGAACGAACGCCCCACAAGACCCGAAAGGCGGCTAACCGGGCGCCGGGAAGCGGATTTCGTTCCGGTCGATCTTGGCGTTCGCCGCCTCGACGAGGTCCACGCCGAGGCTGTTCGCGAGCTGGAGGAGGTACAGCGTGACGTCGGCGATCTCGTCGACGACGTTGTGTGCCAGTTCGGGGTCGGAGCGCCACTCCGCGGACTCCTCCGGGGTGAGCCACTGGAACAGCGAAGTCAGCTCGCCGACTTCGCCGGACAGCGCCAT
The DNA here is from genome assembly GCF_042797905.1 of Amycolatopsis sp. NPDC057786. Taxonomy (NCBI): domain Bacteria; kingdom Bacillati; phylum Actinomycetota; class Actinomycetes; order Pseudonocardiales; family Pseudonocardiaceae; genus Amycolatopsis; species Amycolatopsis sp. NPDC057786. Next base: position 71,035 of record NZ_JBHVKW010000002.1, on the reverse strand, counting down.
GACCAGGTTCTTCGGTGTGTGGAACGGTTCCCAGTCCCGTGCCGCGGCGAAGTCGCGGAGGCGCTGGTGGAGGTCGTCGAGTGTCACGTGCCGTGCCTACCAGATCGTCACGGTGCGCTAACGGCCGTATGGCGGACGAGCGTTGACTTGCAATGTGCAAATTGCATAACGTCGCCGGGCGTCGGGAGACCGATCCGGAAGGAAAGTCTTGACGTATCAGCGAAGCCTTCGGTCTCGCGTGCTCTCCATCGCGTTCGTGCCGAGCGCGGCCTTGGTGCTCGTCGCGTTGTTCATCGGCGGATTCCTCGTCCAGCAGGCCATCGAGGACCGCGACGACGCCGAGAACGGAGCGGTCACCCTCGCCGGGGCGAGCCGGGTGATCGCGTCGCTGCAGCGGGAGCGGGCGGTCGCGTTGAAGGCGCCGGGCAGCCGCTCCGCCACCTACACCGCGTACGCCGATCGCATCGACACCTCGCTCTCCTCCCTGCGCGAGATCGCCCGTGCCGCCCCTGACGCCGAGGTCGGCTACCAGCAGACGATCGCCGTCGAACTGCTCACCGCCGTCGAAGGCATGGACCGCAGCGATTCCCTCGCGGTCGCCGGGATCGACGACGCGGGGCGGCGCGACTACGCCGCCGCCGTGGGCGCCTACCGGTCCAGGCTCGACGCGATCGCCGGAAAACTCACGGAAAGTAGCCGGCAGACCTACCGGGAACTCGTCGGCGGCGAGGACTGGGGCCGGTTCGGCGCGGTCGAATCCGCGTTGAGCGCGGCCACGCCGCCGCCCGTCGGCCAGGACGCCTGGCGGGCCGCGGCCGGCGTCGTCGGCCGGACCCTCGGTGACCTCGCCGCGCGCCAGATCGAGTACTCGGCGCAGCTCGCGATCGACGGCGGACGCCGGGTGCTGAGCGGCGCGCTCGCCGCCGCCGCGGCGATTTCGCTGCTCGCGGGGGTGGTGATGGCGATCGTCATGCAGCTCGCCAGGCGGCTGCCGATCCCGACGCCGACCTGGTCACACCTGGTGAGCGATTACGCCGAAAAGAGCACGCTGTTGGCCCACACGAGTCGGCGAAGCGGTCGGGCAGACTTGTCCGGGTGAGTTCCCCGACGGATCTGCGCCCCTACCTGCGTACCTTGGACGCGGAAACGCTGGCGGACCTGCTGCATGCCCAAGCCGAGCGTGACCCTGCGTTACGGCTGGCTCTGGAGAACCGTTTCGCCACCCAGGGGAGTGACGTCGCCGAGGCGCACCGCCTCCTCGACACCGCCGTGCTGGCGGGCAACGTCGAGTACGCCGCGAAGGTCGGCTCTGTCCTCGACACCCTTCAGCGGCTTCTCGACGCCGGCAGCCGGGCCGATCTCGCCCCGCTCGCCCGCCGGACCGTCGACGACATAAGCGAGATGCTGGAGCAGATCGACGACGCCTCCGGCGAGGTCGCGGACCGGCTGGACCGGGCCGTCGAGCTGTACGCGCGGGCCTGTGTGGCGCACCCGCCGGATCCGGAGAGTCTGGCCGCCTGGATCCTCGAAGTGGAGTTCGACGGCCCCGGCTGGCCCGTCATCGAGTTGGCCGACTTCGCCTCCGCCTTGGGGGACAAGGGAATCGCGCGAATAAGGTCCACTGTGGACAGCGTGCTCGCCGAGTATCCCTCCGGGGCGAAACGCGAGACCGCCGAGCGGCTGCGCGAGGAGCTGGCGGAGGTGTCCGGCGACGTCGACGCGCTCGTCGCGATCCTCGCCGCCAAGCCGCCGCGGGTGGACGTCAGTCTCAAGATCGTGCGTGTGCTGCGCGCGGCGGGGCGGCACAGCGAGGCCATCGCGCATGCGGCGCGGGCGCTCACGCACGACAAGAAGGAAGAAGCGCCACCGACGGAGAAAGATCCTTTGTCGCGCAAGGACTTCGACGAGAAACCCACGGCCGCGACGTACCTCGCGCTGCGTGAGGAGTCGCTGGAAACGGGGCGCTGGGTCGCGCAGCGGAAGACCGCGCTCACCCGATTGCGTGAACTCGCGGCCGGGAGCACGGAGGCCGCTGACGAACTCGTCCGCGCGTTGCTCGGCGAGGACCGCGCCGACGAGGCATGGCGGGCGGCGGTGCGCTTCGAGGCCTCTTTGCCGGTGCGGGTCGAACTCGCGGATTCCCGTTCCGTCGCCCATCCGGCCGAAACCATTCCCGTGTACCGGGACCATGTCGAAGAATTGATCACGCGGAAGGATCCGAACGCCTACCGCGAAGCGGCCCGGCAACTGCGCAAACTGCGCACGGCGCACAAAAAGGCCGGTACGGCTGAAGAATTCAGCTCGTACCTCGGCACATTGGTGGAAATACACAAACGCAAGACGCGGCTGATCGCCGAGGTCAAAGCGGCGCGAATCGCGATTCCCAAACCGGCCAGGGCGTAACCGCGCCCACCGCATGTCGTTATTCGAAGCGAACCGAGGAAACCGGCGAAGAGGGTGAAGTCGCGGTGGCCGGTGAACCGGTGTCCACCCGCGTCCTCCCCGCGACCGGACCCGTGTTCCGCGCCCAGGGCCACCGCGACGAGCCCGGCCGGGTCCGCGTGAAAACATGTCGCCATGAGTCCGGTCAGCCGTGCCCGCAAGAAGGCAGCCCAGCCCTCCACTCCGAGTGTGACGGGCCTCTTCAAGGACGTCCTCCGGGACTTCTCGACCCTGGGTGCCGAACCCGAGGTGCTCGACGTCGAACTGCTGACCTCCGAGGTGCTCGGCCAGTGGTGGGAGATCGAGCTCGAAGAGGACGAAACGCCGCTGGGCCTGGAGCTCATCGCGTTCGCCGAGCGGAAGATCACTCCCGCCGCGGCCGCGCTGCTCGCCGGGCTGAAGGTCTTCGCCGAGACCGAGGAGGAGCGCGAGGCGGCCGCTTCGGCGCTGAACACCGTGCTGGGCCGCGGGATCCCGGAGCCGGAATGGGCGGCGGAGCTGGCCGCGGTGACCGTCGGCGAGTGCTGGCGGACCGGTGACGTCTTCGGTGACGAGTCCTCCCTCCTGTGCGTTTTCTCCCGCGGCGGTGTCGAGCACGGCCTGCTCGCTCTGGTCGACTTCACCGAGGGCGGCCGGATCCGCGACGTCGTGGTGGTCGACAAGCCGCAGGACGTGCTGGCCGAGATGCGGCAGCAGGCCGCCGGCGACCCGGAGCTGGTCACGCTGGAGCGGGTGCTGCCCGAGCGTGCCCACCAGCTGCTCGCGGACGGGCTTGCCGCGACGGACGTCGTCGAGGAGCCCGACGTCAGCGAGGACTACGCGCGGTTCCACGCGCTGGCGCTGGGCTGGATCCGGGCACTGCCCGCTCCCGAGCCGTCGCCCGAGTTCACCGAATGGCCTGAGCAGGTCCGCGAAGAGGTCGTCGCCGACTTCATCGGGTCCGGTCTCGTGGAGGACACGGAGGCGACGCGGTTCTATGCCCGCCTGCTCGTGGACCACGGCTGTGAAACCGAGCCGGGCAGCCCGCTGCGGGTCGGCCCCGAGAAGCTCGCCCGGTTCCTCGAATCGCTGCTGGACGGCGAGTTCGAGGTCGACGAGGCCTACGAAGACGCGTTGGAGCCCGCCCTGCTCGGCTGGGTCACCTGGGCCGCGGACCGTGCGGGACTTCCCGAGGCCGCGCGTGTCGCGCTGCTGGAGAGCGCGACCGAGTTCCTGGAGGAATTCGCGCAGGACGAGGATTCCGCGCTCGACGTCTACTTCGACGGCTCCGAGGGGATCGAAGACCCGGCGGAACTCGCGGAGGCCCTGGCGCGCCGGATGTTCGCCGTCCCGACGGTCTACGCGGAGATCGGTGACGAGGAGCTGGAGCTCGAACCCGCCGACCCCGAACAGCGCCGTCTGCTGGTGATCGGCGAGCACCCTGAGTACCACGAGGCGCTGGCCGAGGAGACCTTCGACGGTGAACCGCGGATGCGGCTCGCGCTCAAGACCACGATCGTCGACCAGCTCTGGGCCGACGAGCCCGCCGAGGTCTGGCAGGCCGTGCGGCGGCTGAGCGAGACCGGCCGGGAGCGCGGCGAGATCTTCGACCGCCTCATCGACGCGCTGTCCGCCCAGCTCACCGAAGCGGGCGAGCACGAGATGGACTACGACATCGACGACTACCGGAAGGCGCTCGGCGAGCTCGCCTGACCCCGTTTTCCCCGGTCACGCCCCCGCCGACCCTTGCCAACCCGCCTCCTTCTGTCTAGTCTGTCTAGATGGAAGCAGCAACCTGGCAAGTGCAGGACGCCAAGCAGCGGCTGAGCGAGCTGCTGCGCCGGGCCGCGTCCGATGGGCCGCAGTTCGTCACGAAACATGGGGAGGAGGTGGCCGTGGTGCTGGACATCGTGGATTACCGCAGGTTGACCGGAAGCGGCGAAGCCGTCGATTTCAAGCTCGTGCTTTCCGGAGAGCGGCACCATCCCGAGTACGGGGAGGCGCTGGCCGACGTACTGGAGGAGATCGCCGCCGAACGCGCGGAAGACCTGCCGAGGGATGCCGCGGAGGTGAGCGGGTGAGCTTTCTGCTGGACACGAACATCGTGTCCGAGGCTCGGCGCCGCACGCAGAACCCGGGTTTCGCCCGGTGGTGGGGCGGGGTGTCGTCGAGCAGGCTCTATCTGAGCGCGCTGACGGTGGGGGAAATCGAGAGGGGGATAACGAAACTCAGGCATCGAGGGGAGCGGGACAGGGAGCGTGCGGAGGCGCTGGCCGATTGGCTGGCCGGGCTCACCGCGCAGTTCTCGGAACGGATCCTTCCGGTGACCGCCGAAATCGCGGCCGAATGGGGCAGGCAGTACGTGCCGCGGAAAGTGCCGTCCATCGACGGGCTGATCGCCGCGACCGCCAGGGTCCACGAGCTGACCCTGGTCACCAGGAACCTCGCCGACATGGCCGGGCTCGGCGCGCAAGTGCACAATCCGTTCGACTGAGCCGAGCGGGATCAAGACGTCCGGACGCCTTGATCGGCCGGGTTTCGGCCCACCGCCGCGGTTCGGCCTATCGCGGTCCGGCCACCGCGGTTCAGCCCAGCGGTGCCGCGGGAGTGCCCTTGCTCTCCGTGACTTGCGGCTTCTTCCGGCGACGGTCACCGCGAGCGTCGTCGAAGTCGACGACGAAGGCGCCGGCGGCCATGGCCACCAGGAGTGCGAGTCCGAGAATCGAGCCGACCCAGGTCAGGATGATCGAGAACATCGTGAGCCTCCTCCCTGCTCAAGGTCTTTTTCGAGACCTCGTGAACCCCTGACACAAGGGTCGCCTCGGGGGCCTGTAGCCGGTATCGGCCAACCGGTTACACGTACTGAGCGTGGATCGGCCGATCGGCCGAGGGAAGCCACCGGCCGACAGCGGTGCGCGACCGGACGGCACCACCGGCTCTCCCGTGGTGCGAAGGCTGGTCTTTGTGAGGGAACAGCCGCGAGCCGCCCTCGTGATCGGCTTTCGGCGAAGTGATCTTGGAACCCGCCGTGAACGCTCGCCGTGAGTAGAGAATCCTTGGGTGCCCGGTTACGCCGCGTCATGGTCTCGTCGACGTGACTCTGGTGTGGCGGACTCTGGTGTGCGGAGTCCGATCACGCGAGTTGCGCCTTCAAACACGCGAGTTGCGCGCCCGAGCACGCGTGTTGCGGCTCCGGCCTCAGAGCTTGCGCAGCCGGACCCGGTTGATCGTGTGGTCGGCGTCCTTGCGGAGGACGAGGGTCGCCCGGGGCCGCGTCGGTTTGATGTTCTCCATCAGGTTCGGCTCGTTGATCGTGCGCCACAGATGGCGTGCCTCGGCGCGGGCCTCGTCGTCCGGGAGGCCGGCGAAGTGGTGGAAGTGCGAAGCGGGGTCCGCGAAGGCGGTGTGCCGCAGCTTGAGGAAGCGCTCGATGTACCAACGTTCGATGTCGGTCGTCGGCGCGTCCACGTAGATCGAGAAGTCGAACAGATCGGAGACGGTGAGCCGAGGGCCGGGCTGGAGGACGTTCAGCCCTTCGAGGATCAGGATGTCGGGCCGCTGAACGACCTGTTCCTCGCCGGGAAGGATGTCGTAGGCGAGGTGCGAGTACACCGGAGCGCTGACCCGCTCCGCCCCGGACTTCACGTCGGTGACGAACCGCAGCAGTGCCCGCCGGTCGTAGCTTTCCGGGAAACCCTTGCGGTGCATGATCCCGCGCCGCACCAGTTCCGCACGCGGGTGGAGGAACCCGTCGGTGGTGACCAGGTCGACCCTGGGGTGATCCGGCCAGCGGGCGAGCAGGGTGCGCAGGATGCGCGCGGTGGTCGATTTGCCGACGGCGACGCTGCCGGCGATCCCGATGATGTACGGCACCTTGGTGCCGCGGCTGTCTTCACCGAGAAAGGTGGTGGTGGCCTCGTACAACCGTTGCCGGGCGGCGACCTGGAGATTGATCAGCCGGGAGAGCGGCAGGTAGACCTCGGCGACCTCGGCCAGGTCGACCTGTTCGCCGAGACCGCGCAGCCGCAACAGTTCCGCGGCGGTCAGCGGCAGAGGAGTCGACCTGCGCAACTCGCGCCACTGCTCACGGTGCAGCTCGACGTAGGGACTGAGCTCACGGACCCGCGGCATCGCACACTCCTCGCCCGTCGCCTGCGCTGGCGCCGTACAAAACCGTGTTGACGAGTTCTCGGCGGGTGAACGTGCCTCGAACCGGATGAAGCCGCTTTAACGGTAGGGCTTACGGCTCGTGAACGCGCTGCGATGTGATGTACCCCGCTTCGGGGAGTTACCGTCCGTTACGGGTACGGCCCGGCGTGAAGACCTCGTTCCACGCGGCGGCGACCTGCCGTGCGCAGGCCGCGGGCGCGACCCCGCCGAAGCCGGTACCGAGTCCTGGCATCGCGATCGTGTGCACGAGATCACGAACCCGGCCCTGGTCGAGCCTGCCGTCGCGCCACTGCCGGAACGCCGCCCGCGCGGCCAGGTACGGATGCACGGTGTCACGTGGGAGGCGTTCACCGGGTTCCCGCATCGTCGGCGCGCTGATCAGCCAGGCGGGCTCGGCCTCACCGGTGGGCACGATCACCGCTTCACCGATCGGAAGTTCCCCGCCGTGGTAGGCCAGCACGGCGCTGCGCACGTTCTGCTCGACCTCGGGATAGGCACGGGCGTACACGGCGTCGATGCCGCCGCGCATCCAGCCGTAGGAGTTCGCGGGGCTGACGACGGCCTGCGCGACGACGTCGAGCACGGATCCGCGGTGCACGAACACCCGGCCGTCCACAGTGTCCGCGACGGTCGTCCAGGCTTGTGCGAGCAGGTCATCGACGGCGCACAGCACCAGCTCCGGAGTGGTGCTGTCCGGTGGGGGAGCGAAGGAGGAGCCGACGTCCTCGTGGCCGGTGCGCGTGCCCGGTTCGGCGGTCACGCCCTAAGCATGGCAAAAAAAGCCACCCGGCGTAACCGGTGCGCGTACCGGCTGTCCGAGTGAAAGTCGCCACCCGCGCCGTGCGTAATCTGGCGGGGTGTCACGGATCGCGTACTTCGGCCCCCAGGGAACCTTCACCGAACAGGCCGCGCGCCGGCTCGCCCCCGGGGAGGAGTTGATCCCGGCGGAGACGATCCCGGCGGCGCTGGCAGCGGTGCGCTCGGGCGCGGCCGACGCCGCGTGTGTCCCGATCGAGAACTCCGTGGAGGGCGCGGTCACCGCCACCCTCGACAGCCTGAGCGAGGCCGAGCCGGTCGTCGCGGTGGCGGAGGTGCTGCTGCCGGTCCACTTCAGCGTGCTGACCCGGCCGGGCACCACCGACATCCGCACCGTGGCCAGCCATCCGCACGCGCTCGCCCAGGTCCGCCACTGGGTCGAGGCGAATCTGCCGGGGGCGCGCCCGGTCGCGACGTCGTCCACGGCGGCGGCCGCGGTCGCGGTCGACGCGGGCGAGTTCGACGCCGCCGTCACCGCGCCGGTCGCCGTCGAGCACTACCCGCTGGAGGTGCGGGCCACCGAGGTCGCCGACGTCCGCGACGCCAAGACCCGGTTCATCCTCGTCCGCGCGCCCGGTGAGCTGCCGGAGCCGACCGGGGCGGACCGTACGTCGATCGTCGCCGCCGCGACGAACCGGACCGGCGCCCTTGCCGAGCTGCTCACCGAGCTGGCGGTCCGCGGGATCAACCTGACCAAGCTGGACGCCCGGCCGACCAGGAACAACTTCGGCGAGTACCGCTTCTTCATCGACTTCGAGGGGCATGTGGCCGAACCCAGGATCGGCGACGCGCTGGCCGCGTTGCGCCGCCGGTGCCGGAACGTGCGGTTCCTTGGCTCCCACCCGCGCGCGGACAACGGCACGACCGAGATCGAGCCGGGCGCCGCCAACGAGGATTTCACCGACGCGATCGGCTGGGTCGAGTCGGTACGGAAGGGAGCACAGGCGTGAAACTTCTCCTCGTCCGCCACGGCCAGACCGAAGGCAACGTGCGAGGCGCGCTCGACACCGCGCTGCCGGGACCGCCGCTCACCGAGCTGGGCCGCGAGCAGGCCCAGGATCTCGCGACGCGGCTGGACGGCGAGCCGATCGTCGCGGTCTACGCCTCGCAGGCGATCCGCGCCCAGCAGACCGCCGCGCCGCTGGCGGCGAAGCTCGGCTTGGACGTCCAGGTCCTCGACGGCGTGCACGAGGTCGCGGCAGGCGATCTCGAAGGCAAGACGGACAAGGACTCGATCACGACCTACATGAGCGTCGTGCGCCGGTGGACGCTCGGCGAGCTCGACCCGCCGATCCCCGGTGGCGAGACCGGTGTGCAGGTCCGCACCCGGATGCTCGACGCGGTCGCCCGCCTGCGCGCCAAGCACGAGCAGGCCGACCCCGACGGCACGGTGGTGCTGGTGAGCCACGGCGGCGCGATCCGGCTGGGTGGCGAATGGCTCGCCGGGAACGTGACCGCCGAGGTCGCCAACCAGGGGCTCGTCCCGAACACCGGTGTCGTCGAACTCGTCGCGACCCCGGCCGGCTGGACCTGTCTCACCTGGGCCGACGCGCCTGTCGAACGCTGACCAGGGACGTTTGCCTCCGCGCCCGTCGGGGAATACACCCCACAAGATCGATTAACACCTTGTGGGGAATTAACCGATGGAGCGCAACCCGCACGGCGGACAACACGTCTACTGAACAGTGGGTCACCGGCAGCGTCCGACTCAGGGAGGCGAATGACCATGGTTCGTTCGAAACTGATCTCCATCGGCGGTCTCGTCGCGGGTACCGCCGGGCTTCTGCTGCTCAGCGCCTGCGGCGCGGAGACCGCGCCCGTCGCGCAGAACACGTCCGCGTCACCGTCCAGTTCGGCACCGGACACCTCCGCCGCGCCCAGCGCGAGCTCGTCGAGCCCGGCGCCTGCCCCGCAGCCCGTCCAGCCGCCAGCACAGGCACCGAAGAACGACGGGCTGTGCAAGGCAGGCGACGTCAAACTGTCCATCAGGGACAGTGACGCCGCCGCGGGCACCGTGTACCGCAAGCTCGTCATCACCAACGCGAGCGGGCACCCGTGCACCGTCCAGGGTTTCCCTGGCATCTCCTACGTGACCGGGGCCGACGGCCACCAGGTCGGTGAGGCCGCGTACCGAGACGGTTCCAAGGGTGGCCCGGTCCAGCTCGCCAACGGGGAGAGCGCGATCGCCGACGTCGGTTTCGTGAACGTCCGCAACTACGACGAGGCGGTCTGCAAGCCCACCGAGACCCGAGGGCTTCGGGTGTACCTGCCGCAGGAGACGGCGTCGAACTTCGTGCCGGTGCAGGGCCTCGGCTGTGCGGGGAAGATCCCCGGCAACCAGCTGACGGTCAAGACCGTCCACAAGGGCTAGAGCTGGGCGCAGAGTTGCTCGGCCTGCGCCAGGTGCCGCTGCCCCGAGATCTGGTTGAAGTGCAGGCTGAACACCATCCGGCTGACCCCGTCGATATGTTCGGCCAGCGGCCGGTAGGTGTCGTTGGCGGCGGCCGCCGCGGCGGAGAGTTCGCGTGCGGCCGTCATCCGGTGCAGGATTTCGGGGGCGAGGACCGCCACGGTCCGTTCGCCGGGCGCGGAGTCGGTGGTGTCCGGGATCGTGCCGACCCTGGCCAGCGCCGAACAAGCGTGCTGCGCGTCTTCGAGCGCCCCCGCGTTGACGCCCGAGAGCGCCCACAGCATGCCGATCACGCCACCGCCGATCACGAAACCGGCGACGGCGGTGAGTACCTGCGGCCGTCTCGAAGGTTCTGTCGTCCCCACGCCGGCCTCCGGCACCAGTGTCTGCTGCATCGCGGACCTCCCGTCACCTGTGGCGGTGATGGGCTATTTCAGCACCAAAGACCTTTGTTTTCACCGGTCTCGGTGGAGAACCCGCTCCTCCGTGGCCGATTCGTCATCGAAGGCTCCTTGCCGTAACGAGACGAACGCGAAACCGGCTACTCCGAACAGCAGCAGGCCGGACGTGAGGAAGGTCCGGGCCGGGGAGCCGAGGGCGTGGGTGAGGACGCCGCCGAGCAGGGCGCCGACCGGGATCGCCCCCCAGACGACGGTGCGCCACACGCCGAGGACCCGGCCGAGCAGGGCGCCGGGAACGAGCGTGTGCCGCGCCGTTCCGAGCACGATGTTCACCGCGACCACGGCGGCCGCGAACAGGCCGAACAGCGCCGCACCCGCCACCGGCGAGCTCGTCAGACCCATGCCGGTGAACGCCGCGCCGCAGCAGGCCGTGCCCCCGAGGAGCACCGCGCGACGGCTGGTCGCCTTCACCAGCCGCGGGGCGATGGCCGCGCCGAGCAGGCCGCCGATGCCGCCGACGAACGCGAAGAGCCCGAAGGCCGCTTCGCTGAGACGCAGGTACTCGATCGCGTAGAGCACCAGCTGCGCCTGCGCGAGTTCGCTGACCAGGCTGATCAGCCCGGCGATGACGACCAGCCGCAGCACCAGCCTGCTGCGCTTCAGCCAGCGGAAACCCTCCGCCAGTTCGGTGCGGAGGCCGACTGGCGCGTTGCCGGTGGCTCTCGGCCGATAGCTCCCGGCGAGGCCGAGCAACACGGCGGCCGCGATCGCGAAGCCCACCGAGTTGAGCAGGAAGGGGAACGTCGCGAAGAGCGCGAAGGTGGCACTGCCGACCGGGCCGCCCAGGAAGGTTTGTCCCACGATCTCGCACGCCTGGAGCTTGCTGTTCGCGCTGTCGAGCGAGCCCTTGCCGACGACCGCCGGGATGAGCACGTTCGCGGCGCTGTCGGCGACCACCTCCGCGAAGCCGATGAGCAGGGCGGCGGCGTAGACCAGCCAGATCGTCACCCCGCCCGCCGCGACCAGTGCGGCCGTGCCGCCGACGACGACCGCGCGGACGCTGTTCGCGAGGATCATCGCCCGCCGCCGGTCGATGCGGTCGAGCAGCGCGCCGGCCGGGAGCGCGAACAGCAGCCACGGCAGGAACTGGGTCGCCGAAAGACCGGCGATGAGCAGCGGATCACGGGTCAGGGTGACCGCGAGCAGCGGGAACGCGACCTTGCCGATCCCGTCGCCGAGATTCGACGCCGCGCTGGACGCGAGCAACCAGCGCAATCGCCGGTCGATCCTCCCTCGTGCGGCAGACTCGGCCATGGACCGCCTCCCCAGGCATTCGCGAAAAGTTTAGCGGGGGCTGTCGCCCAAAGTGGCTGGGTTGTTACACCCAGTTAAGAATCCGAAGAACCCTTGGTGCTCCACGCACAAAAATCACCGACCATGTCGCCTTCGGCGCGGAATCCGCCGCGAGGAGAGCAAGGGACCTTTGCTCTCGTCTGTCCGGCGGCTCAGCCCCACCCGAGTTCGTGCAGGCGCGCGTCGTCGATGCCGAAATGATGGCCGACCTCGTGGACGACCGTGATCAGCACCTCCTCGACGACGTCCTCCTCGGTGTCGCACATCTCCAGCAGCGGGCGCCGGTAGATCGAGATCCGGTCCGGCAGCACCCCGCCGTACTCGTGGGTCCGCTCGGTCAGCGCCACCCCGTGGTAAAGCCCGAGGATCGTGGGCGACTCCTCGTTGAACTCCTCCACGAGTACCACGACGTTGTCCATGGCGTCCGCGAATTCGGGCGGGAGCTCGTCCAGCGCTTCCGACACCAGCTCCTCGAACCGCTGCTGGGTCATCTCGACGGGCACGCGATCACCCTCCGGTCTTCGGGGCCGAAGACGACGACGGCGGCGGGGTCCCGCCGGTGCCGACCTTGACACTCCCGGTGACCGGCGCCAGCCCCTTGTTGTCCGGCAGGACCGCCGCCACCTTGCAGTTCACCAGCGTCGACCCGGCGTCCCAGCTCTCCTGCTCGCGGACGTCCCAGCTGATGATGAGCTTCTTGGCCGCCAGGTCCGCGTTGCCGGTGTACTCCTGCGAGGCCGTCGAGCACTCGGTGTCCAGCCAGGTGTTCTGCTGCTCCTGCGACGGGTAGCCGTCCTTGAACTTCGTCTTGAGGTCGAGCGTCGCGAAGATCTCGTACGAATGCGGCTGCGCGCAGTCGATGGGGTCACCGAAGCTGTTGTTGAGCAGCGCGAGGCAGGTGCCCGGCTCCCAGACGGCGGACTGATCCTGCTCCTTCGCCGGCCCCTTGGTCGCCTGGAGCTTGCCGCCCTGGCCCGCCCACTGCAGACCGCACCGCAACTGCCGGTCACCGTCCGCCCACTGCGCGGGCGTCGGCCGGAGCAGGTTCATGCTCAGCTTGCCGTACGGGTCCAGCGTGCGGCCGAGGTACGGCTTGACGTCGATCGTGCACTGCGACCTGGAGATCTCCTGCCACTGCTCCAGGTTCGGGCTCGGCGCCCCCGGCGGGTACTGCGCGCCGATGTCGACGATGCTGGTGACCTCGAACAGGTGCGCCTCGGCGCACGGCACGCGCCGCGCGTCGGTGGCGTCCGGATTGTTCCAGGTCAGACAGGTGCCAGGAGGAGATTGGAACGCCTCGGCCGCGGCGGGCGACAGTTTGGGGGCGCCGCCGCCCGCACCGCCCTCCGGGCCCACGTTCCACGAAAACGCCACACTCAGCGAAAGCGCGATGATCGCGCCCGCGAACACACCGGCCATGACGAGCCGGGTGCGCAGGGTGCTCAGCGCGTTTCGCGGATCACGGAACCGCTCGGCCTGTTGAGACATCCACTCCATGATGCCCGCGCCGCACGTAAGGTGCGCGTACCGGGTGGTTAGTGTTGAGACACGGGTTCGGGCCGGCGGGCGATTACGGAGCTTCGATGACGCAGGATGACAACCAGGGGGCACAGCCGCCTCAAGAGCCGCCAAGGCGCGGCACCATGCGCTTTCAGGACGGCAGCACGCAGGCGCGGCAGCCGTCGCTCGCCGAGCAGCGGGCACGACAGCAGGCGCTCGCCGAGCAGCAGCGCCAGGAGGCGCTCGCGGCCGAGGCCGCCCGCGCCGCGGAGAAGAAGTCTTCGACCAAGAAGAAGATCCTGATCGGCACCGGCGTGACGGTCGGGCTGGTCGGCTTGGTCGCGACGTTCTACACCGTCGCGAAGCCGGAGAACGTCACGGCCGTCTGCACCACCAAGGACGGGATCGTCGACCAGGACGACAACTGCGACGAGAACTACGTCAGGTCGCACGGTGGGCACGTCAGCGGCGGTTTCTTCTTCATCCCGATCGGCGGTGGCGGCGGGTACAACAGCTACCGCTACAACTACGGCGGGTCCGGCGCGATCGGCCAGCGCGTGTCGGGCGGCTCGTACACCGCGCCGTCGAACGCGAACGTCAGCACGAAGTCGGGCAAGACGGTCCAGCGCGGTGGGTTCGGCATCAGCGGCAAGAGCGGTGGCAGCGGCAAGAGCGGGGGCTCGTAGGTGTACCGCGATTCCAAGCCGCCCCGGCGGGACTGGCAGAACATCGTCGAAGAGCAGGGGCTGGTCTTCGGCACGCCCGCCCGCGACGGCTCCGGCAAGTCCCGGCCGTACTGGGACGAGTCGGTCCACTACGTCTTCGACATGGACGAGATCCTGTCCGTCGAGGCGGACGTGGAGCTGCTGCACTCGATGTGCCTCGAAGCCGTCGACAACGTGATCACCACGGAGCAGTACCACCGCTTCGGCATCCCCGAGTGGGTGTGGCCGCATATCGCCGAGTCGTGGAAGCGGCAGGATCCGCACGTCTACGGCCGGTTCGACCTGCGCTACGACGGCAAGAGCCCGGCGAAACTGCTCGAGTACAACGCCGACACCCCGACCTCGCTGCTCGAGGCCGCGGTGCTGCAGTGGCACTGGAAGACCGCGGTCTTCCCCGAGAACGACCAGTGGAACTCGATCCACGAGAAGCTGGTGGAGCGCTGGGGCGAACTCGCCGACAAGCTGCCGTCGAACGAACTGCATTTCACCTGGTCGTCGGCCGATCCGTCCGGTGAGGACCACGTGACGACGGCGTACCTGCAGGAGACCGCGGCCGAGGCCGGGCTCGACACCGTCGGCCTGTCGATCGAGGAGATCGGCTGGGACCCGGTACTCAAACGGTTCGTCGACCTCGAAGAGGCGCAGATGGCGACCGTGGTGAAGCTCTACCCGTGGGAATGGGTGGTCGACGAGGAGTTCGGCCGCTTCGCCGTCGAGACCATGCCGCGCACGCTGTGGGTCGAGCCGCTGTGGAAGATGATCCTCTCCAACAAGACGCTGCTGGCGATCCTGTGGGAGAACTACCCGGGGCATCCGAACCTGCTGCCCGCCTTCGCCGACGACCCCGGTCTGCTGACCGAGTACGTCCGCAAGCCGAAACTCGGCCGCGAGGGCGCGAACGTGCAGATCGTCGCCACCGGGTACGAGACGCAGACCGACGGTGTCTACGGTGCGGAAGGGTTCGTCTACCAGGCGTTCGATCCGCTCCCGGAGTTCCAGGGCTACCGGCCCGCGCTCGGCGCGTGGATCGTCGGGGACCAGGCCGCCGGCCTCGGGATCCGCGAGACCGCGGGTCTCGTCACCGACGACGGAGCGGCGTTCGTCCCGCACCGCATCGTCGAGTCGTGATAGAAGCAACCGCACAAACCTGACATTCCTGACTTCTGGAGAACCCTGTGACCACCACCCTTGCGCTGTCCGACACGTTCGGCTCCGACCTCGTGCGAGGGATCGGCGCGATCCTGTTGTACGGCGTCGTCGGCCTGCTGCTGATGTTCGCCGGGTTCTGGGCGATCGACTGGACCACGCCCGGCAAGCTGTCCCAGCTGGTCAGCCGTGGCCTGCCGAACGCGGTCATCGTCACCGCGTCGGGTCTGCTGTCGATGGCGTTCATCGTCGTCGTGGCGATCGCGAACTCCGCCAGCGACCTGACCGAAGGCCTCATCACCTCGCTGGTCTACGGCCTGCTCGGCATCATCGTGCAGGTGCTCGCCGTCCGGCTGCTGGAGTGGGCGACCCGGATCGACGTCCGTTCGACGATCGAGAGCGAGAAGTTCGCCCCGGTCAGCGTCGTGGTCGCGGCCGCGCACCTGGCCCTCGGTCTGGTCGTGGCCGTCGGTATCTCGTGACTTCTTAACCTGCTGAAACCGGCATAGGCGCACGATTCCCACTAACGTGGGAGTCGTGCGCCTTTTAAGGACACCGGACGACCGGTTCTCGGACCTGCCCGATTTCGACTTCGAACCGCGCTACGCGGAACTCGTCGACCTTCACGGCGGCGTGATCAGAGTGGGATACGTGGAGGCCGGACCCGAGGACGGGCCGCCCGTCCTCCTGCTGCACGGCGAGCCGACCTGGTCCTACCTCTATCGCAAGGTCATCCCGGTGCTCGCCGACGCCGGGCTGCGCGCCATCGCGCCCGACCTGGTCGGCTTCGGCCGATCCGACAAACCCGGCGACATGGTCGACCACACCTACCAGCGGCACGTCGAGTGGATGCGCGCGTTCGCCTTCGACGTCCTCGACCTGACCGACGTCACCCTGGTCGGCCAGGATTGGGGCGGCCTGATCGGCCTGCGGCTGGTCGCCGAAAACCCCGATCGCTTCGCCAAGGTCGTCGCGGCCAACACCGGCCTCCCCACCGGCGACACCGACATGCCCGAGCTCTGGCACAGGTTCCGCGACACCGTCGAGAACGCCCAGGTGCTCGACGTCGGGCGCTTCGTGCAGTCGGGCTGCCAGACGAAGTTGTCCGACGAGGTCCGCGCCGCCTACGACGCGCCCTTCCCGAACGAGATGTACAAGGCCGCGCCGCGCGCGATGCCGTCGCTGGTGCCCATCACCCCGGACGATCCGGCCGCGGGCGCCAACCGGGCCGCGCTGAAGGTGCTCTCGGAACTGAACAAGCCGTTCCTGGTCTCGTTCTCCGACGGCGACCCGATCACCGCGCCGTGGGGCCTCGAACTGCGGGGCTCGATGCGCGGCGCCCGCGAACTCGAGCACCCGACGATCACCGGCGCGGGCCACTTCCTGCAGGAGGACGCGGGCGGACGGCTGGGCGAGGTCATCGCGCGCTTCGTTCGCTCCTGAATGCCAGGAAAGGACCGTTCCTTGCAAATTTTGCAAGGAACGGTCCTTTCCTGGCATTCGTCAGGAGATGGCGGCCAGGGCGTCGGTGATGATCCCGAGACCTTCGGCGGCCTCTTCGGCGGTGAGCGTCATCGGCGGCGCGATCCGCAGCACGTTGCCGTGCAGCCCGCCCTTGCCGATCAGCAGCCCGCGCGCCTTGGTCTCCTCCATCATCCGTGCCGCGGCCCCAGGGTTCGGCGTCATACCGCCCGGCTCGACCAGCTCGACGCCGATCATCAGGCCCTTGCCGCGCACGTCCCCGATCAGCGGGTTCCCCGCCGCGCGCAGGCCGTCGAGCAGTTCGTTGCCGCGGGCGAGCGCGTTCGCCTGCAGGTCGTGGTCGGCGATGTGGTCGAGTACGGCGGCCGCGCCCGCCATCGCGACCGGGTTGCCGCCGAAGGTCGAGATCGAGTTCGCGGTGAGACAGTCGACGAGGTCGCCGCGCGCCACGAGACCGCCGATCGCGAGCCCGTTGCCGAGGCCCTTCGCGAAGGTCATCGCGTCGGGGACGACGTCGTGCGCCTGGATCCCCCAATAGTGTTCCCCGGTCCGTCCCCAGCCGGTCTGGACCTCGTCGGAGATGAACAGGATCCCGTACTGGTCGAGGACCTCCTTCATCGCCTTGAACAGGCCGTCCGGCGGGGAGCTGAAGCCACCGACGCCCTGGATCGGCTCGGCGATCATGCACGCGACGTCGCCCGACGTGCCCGTCTCCAGGACGTCGACCAGGTCCGCGACGCAGGCGTCGATGTACTCCGTGTCCGAAAGCGCCCGGAAGGGGCTGCGGTACCTGTAGCCGCCGTGCACGTAGCTCACCTTCACCGGGCTGAGTGACGACGCAGACCAGCAGCGGTTGCCGGTGATGCCGACCGTCGCGAACGACCGGCCGTGGTACGAGTTCCGCATCGCCAGCACCTGGTTGCTGCGCCGGTACTGGGTGGCGAGCATGAGCGCGGTGTCGTTGGCCTCGGTCCCGGAGTTGGTGAAGAACACCTTCGCGTCGGGGATGCCGGAGAGCTTCGCGATGCGTTCGGCCAGTTCGACCTGCGACCGGATCAGGTACAGCGTCGACGTGTGCAGGATGCCGGTGTCGAGCTGCTTGCGCACCGCGTCGCTGATCGCCGAGACGTCGTAGCCCATCGAGTTCGTCAGGATCCCCGCGAAGAAGTCGAGGTAGGTGCGCCCGGTCGAGTCGATGACCCGGCGGTCCTGCGCGTGCACGATCTCGATCGGCTCGTCGTAGTAGAGCGCCAGCCACGACGGCAGTACCGCCTTGTGCCGCGCCAGCAGGTCCGCATCGGTCATCGGGTTTCTCCGTCCGCAGCAGGGAGATCTCAGTATGGGGACGGCCCGAAACGGGCGGCAACGATCAGACTGTCGGGTTATCCGCGTGGACCCGCACATTTTGTGCGGCTCGCACGGACTACTCTCAGCACTCGTGATTGACCCCAGGACTCTGCGCGATGACCCGGACGTCGTGCGCGCTTCGCAGCGCGCCCGTGGCGAGGACGAAGGAGTGGTCGACAAGCTGCTCTCCCTCGACTCCCGTCGCCGCTCGTCCATCGCCGCCGCCGACAAGCTGCGCGCCGAGCAGAAGTCGCTGGGCAAGCTCATCCCCAAGGCACAGGGTGACGAGCGGGCCGAGCTGCTCGCCAAGGCGAAGGACCTCGCCGCCCAGGTCAAGACGGCCGAGGTCGAGCAGACCGAGGCGTCGGAGGAGTTCGAGCAGCTGCACCGCCTGGTGCCGAACCTCGTCCACCCCGAGGCGCCCGAAGGCGGCGAGGACGACTACGTCGTGCTCAAGCACGTCGGCGAGCCGAAGAAGTTCGACTTCAAGCCGAAGGACCACCTCGAACTCTGCGAGGGCCTCGGCGCGCTCGACATGGAGCGCGGCGCGAAGGTCTCGGGTTCGCGGTTCTACTTCCTCACCGGCATCGGCGCCCAGCTGCAGCTCGGTCTGCTGAACATGGCGGTCGCGCAGGCGACCGCGAACGGGTTCACCCCGATGATCACCCCGACCCTGGTGCGGCCGGAGATCATGGCGGGCACCGGCTTCCTCGGCGCGCACTCGTCGGAGGTCTACCGCCTGCGCGACGACGACCTGTACCTCGTCGGCACCTCCGAGGTCCCGCTCGCCGGCTACCACGCCGACGAGATCCTCGACCTGAACGACGGCCCGAAGCGGTACGCGGGCTGGTCGTCCTGCTACCGCCGCGAAGCCGGTTCGTACGGCAAGGACACCCGCGGCATCATCCGCGTCCACCAGTTCGACAAGGTCGAGATGTTCGTCTACACGCGTCCCGAGGACGCCGAAGCCGAGCACGCGCGCCTGCTGGACTGGGAAGAGCAGATGCTCGCCAAGATCGAGGTCCCGTACCGGGTGATCGACACCGCCACCGGCGACCTCGGCACCTCCGCGTACCGGAAGTTCGACTGCGAGGCGTGGGTGCCGTCGCAGGAGACCTACCGCGAGCTGACCTCGACGTCGAACTGCACGACGTTCCAGGCCCGCCGCCTCGGCATCCGGTACCGCGACGACGACGGCCGCCCGCAGATCGTCGCCACGCTGAACGGCACGCTCGCCACCACGAGGTGGATCGTCGCGATCCTGGAGAACCACCAGCTCGAAGACGGTTCGGTCCGGGTCCCGGAGGCGCTTCGCCCCTTCCTCGGCGGAACCGAGGTACTCACGCCGACATCGAAGTAGCGGTCGGCGGTGACGGGAAGAGGACGCATGCGGTTTCGGAATTCGCTCGCGATCGGGCTGGCGGTGCTGACGCTCGGCGGCTGCACGTCGGTCGTCGGCGGTACGGCCTCGCCGGTGCCGGGCCAGGGGCCGGTCGTGACGAAGGCCGAGCCGTGCAAGTTGCTCTCGCAGGAGCAGGCGGAAGCCATCGGGGTCACCTTTCCCGGCAAGGAACGTCCGGCGGACAAGGCGCGGAAGATTCCCGGGACCTGCCGCTACCCGGAGCTGGAAGACGCGCCCGACGGGGTCGCCCTGGAGGTGTCGCAGAGCTACAACCTCTCGCTGGTCGATTACGTCAGCGGCGCTCTTCCCGGGGAGAAGTTCGGCATCGGCGGGTTCACCTGGACCCGGTACGCGTCCATCTTCGGCCCGAGCCACTGCTCGCTGATGACCGAACTCGATCCGAAGACCTTCGTCGAGATCACGAGCGAAGCCCCCGGCGACGACGTCACCAAGGCCTGCGACCTGGCGAAGGCGGCGGCTCCCGCGGTCGCGTCCCACCTGCCCGGCGGGCAGCCGAGCCCGCCGCTCACCGCGCCTCCCGGCCAGAAGCCGATCGAGCCTTCCGGGCCGCTCCTGACCGTCGACCCGTGCTCCCTGCTCAAACCGGACCAGGTGACGCCGCTGAACCTTCAGGCCGCGCGGCCGATGAACGGTTCGTCGAGGGATCCGAAGAACGGCTGCCAGTGGGACGACAACGACGGCGACAAGGGCAAGAAGGCGCTCGACCTGTGGCTCTACACGGCGACGAAACTCGAGGACGTTCCCGGCCTCGAAGGCACCCCGGCCGAGCAGGTGGTGGCGGGCAAGAAGTGGTTCGTCTACTCGAGCCCGGACAGCCCGCTCTGCGTCGCGATGCTGCCGGTCACGGAGACCTCCTCGGTCAAGGTCAGCACCGGTGACCTCAGCGACAACGCCAAGGCCTGCGAAATCCCGCAAGCCGTGATGCCGCTGGTGACCGGGAACATGCCCGCTTTCTAGCCGGTCAGTTCGTCGGAGATGTGCTTCGCGATCTCCAGCGCGCTGGTCGCCGCCGGCGAGGGCGCGTTGAGGACGTGCACCTGGTTCCGCGCGGTCTCGATCAGGAAGTCGTCGACGAGCGCGCCGTCCGGGCGCAGCGCCTGCGCGCGGACGCCGGAGCCGTGCCGCACGATGTCGTCCTCGGTGACGGCGGGGACGAGCCGTGCGAGGCTTTCGGCGAAGCGGCGGCGCGAGAACGACCGGCGGACCTCGTCGAGCCCGGTCGGGTACGCGTACTTGCGCGCGAGCCGCCAGACGCCGGGGAAGCGGGCGACTTCGGCGAGGTCCTTCGCCGAGATGTCGCGCCAGGTGTAGCCCTCGCGGCGAAGCGCGAGCACGGCGTTGGGGCCGGCGTGCACGCTGCCGTCGAGCATGCGGGTCAGGTGTACGCCGAGGAACGGCAGTGACGCGTCCGGGACCGGGTAGATCAGGCCGCGCACCAGATGGCGGCGTTCCGGCTTCAGCTCGTAGTACTCGCCGCGGAACGGCACGATCCGCGCGCTCGGCGTCAGCCCGGCGAGCCGCGCGACGCGGTCGGCGTGCAGGCCCGCGCAGTTGACGAGGGCGTCCGCGTGGATCACGTCGTCGCCGGTCGCCACTTCGACACCACCGGTGCGGCCAGGGCGGATCCCCAGCGCGGGCGTGCCGAGGCGCAGGTCGGCGTCGGATTCGTCGAGCAGCCGCACCAACGCGGTGCAGACGGCGGGGAAGTCGATGATGCCGGTCGACTCCACGCGCAGCGCGGCGACGCACGAGACCTCGGGTTCGTACTCGCGGGCCTCGCTCGGGGTGATCAGCTTGGCCGGGACGCCGTTCGCCTCGGCGCGTTCGGCGAGCACCTTCAGCGCCGGAAGCTCCGCTTCGGAGGTCGCGACGACGAGTTTGCCGCACACCTCCACCGGCACCCCGTACTGCCGCGCGAAGTCCACAATGGACCGGTTGCCCGCGCTCGCCATCCTCGCCTTGAACGAACCCGGCTTGTAGTAGAGCCCCGCGTGCACGACGTTCGAGTTGTGCCCGGTCTGGTGGGCCGCCCAGTGGTCCTCCTTCTCGAGCACCGTGACGTCCAGACCACGTTTGGTCAGTTCCCAGGCGGTGGCGAGACCGACGATCCCGCCTCCGATGACTACGACTGTGCGCACGATCGACCAGGTTACCGGGAGCGCTACCTGACAGTTGTCAGGTTCGGTGATAGCGTACCTAACCGATGTCAGGTAAACGGCTGAGCAGGGAAGAACGCCGGGAGCGGATCCTCGCCGCGGCGGCGCGGGTGTTCGCCGCGTCCGGCTACGACGCGGCCGGGATGCGCGAGGTCGCGACGGCCGCCGGTATCAGCACGCCCGTGCTCTACGACCACTTCCCGTCCAAGGCCGCGCTGTACGCCGGGCTCCTGGAGTCCGAAGTGGACAGTTTGCTGGCGGGCTGGGCGGACCTGTCCGTGTCGGGCACCGCCGAGGAGCTGCTACGCGGCCGGGTGGCGGCGATCTTCGCCTGGATGGAGACGAACGAACGCGGCTGGCGGATGATCTTCGCCGAGACGCCGTCCGACGAGGCGGTCGCCGAGGTCCACCGGCGCGGGCAGGCCAGGGCCACGGGGCAGCTGGCCGAGGTGTTCGCCCGCGTCCCTGGCCTGGCGCTGACCGCCGACCTGCCGCGTGACCGCGCGAACGAAGCGCTCGCCGAAGCGGCGAAGAGCGCACTGAACGCCATCGCCACCTGGTGGTGGAGCAACCGCGACATCCCGCGGGAGCAGGTCGTCGCGCTCACGGCGGATCTGTTGTGGCGCGGGCTGGGAAACCTGATCCAGGAGGACACATGAGCATCGACACCGCCGAGCGGTACCGCCGCGCCCTCGAGACCAGAGACGTCGAACTCGCGCTGAGCGCCTTCGCACCGGACGTCGTCGTGCGCTCGCCGTTGACGAGCCGCGTCCGGTTCACCGGGCACGCGGAACTCAGGCCGCTGCTGGAGGTCGCGTACTCGCACCTGCGCGACGTCCGGTTCCACACCGACACCGGCGACGAGACGACGCGGGTCGTCGTCTACACCGCGCGCATCGGCGGCGAGGAGATCGAAGAGGCGGCGGTGCTGAAACTCGGCGAAGACGGGCTCATCGCCGAAGTGACGTTGTTCGTGCGGCCGCTGCCGGGGCTCGTCGCGCTGATGGACGCCTTCGGCCCGGACATCGCGCGCCGCAACGGCCGCACGTTCGCGGCCCGGCTGCTCGCGGTGGCCGCGAAACCCTTGCTGGCCATGGTGCGGTCCGGTGACAAACGCGCTGTCCCGTTGGCCGGGCCGAGGGGCTGAAGGACGCTTTCCCCGCGTCTCATGCGAGGAAAGCGTCCTTCGCCGCGTCCTATGTGGTGAAGGGGCCTTTCAGCCCACCGGGGCAGGCACCGGAGCAGGCTCCTCTTCGGGATCTTCGAGGACCTTCGGCACCCCGCGCAACGTGAACAGCACGCTGACCGCCAGCAACGCCATCAGCCCCGCCGAGCACACCATCGTCACCTGTAACCCGTCGACGAACGCCGACTTCGCACTCGCCAGTACCAGCGAGCCCTGCTCGGGCGGCAACTGCGCGGCGACCTGGACGGCGCCGCCCAGGGTGTCCGAAATCGCCGCGGAGGTCTCCGGCGGCACACCCGCCGGGATGACGAGTTCGCTCCGGTACAGCGCGCCGAGCACACTGCCGAGGACGGCGATCCCCAGCGCCCCACCGAGTTCGGTCGCCGTCCCGGAGATGGCCGACGCCGCGCCCGCCCTGGCCTTCGGCACGACGCCGAGCACCGTGTCCGTCGCGACGGCGAGGATCAGCGACAGCCCGACACCGAAGATGATCATCGCGGCGAGCAGGTCGGTGTAGACGATCGTCACGCCGACACCCGCGTACAGCGCGAAGCCGGTCGCCGACAGGGCGCAGCCGAGCCCGATCGTGACCGCCCGGCCGAAGGCCTTGATCGCCAGCGGCGTGAGCAAGCCGCCGAGGATCGCGCCGCCCATCCCCGGCAGGCCGGCGAGCCCGGCCTTCAGCGGCGACCAGCCCGCCACGAGCTGCAGGTACTGCGCGAACATCAGCGAGACCGCGAGCTGCGCGAACATCGCCAGGATCGTGGTGCCGACGGTCGCCGAGAACGCCCGCTGGGCGAACAGCTTCAGGTCCATCAGCGGTTCGGCCAGCCGCGGCTGCCGCAGGACGAACGCCAGCAGGCAGCCGAGGCCGAGCACGGCGGCGACCGCGACGTCCCAGTGCCCCCAGCCCTTGTACGCGACTTCCTTGATCGTGTAGACGATCCCGACCATGCCGACGAGCGAAAGCAGCACGCTCGGCACGTCGATGCGATGGGACACCGGGTTCTTCGATTCGGGCAGGATCAGCGCGCCCGCGATCACCATGACCACCACCACCGGCACGTTGACCAGGAACACCGAACCCCACCAGAAGTGTTCGAGCAGGAAACCGCCGACAAGCGGCCCCATGCCGAAACCGAGGATCGTCAGCCCGCTCGAAACCCCGATCACGGCCGCGCGTTCCTTGCCGGTGAACACGTTCCGCACGATCGACAGCGTCGACGGCATCAGCGTCGCGGCGGCGATCCCGAGCAGCGCGCGGGCGGCGATCAGGAGTTCCGCGGTCGGCGCGTATGCCGTGATCACCGAAGCGACACCGAACAGCGACGCCCCGATCAGCAGCAGCTTCTTCCGCCCGACGCGGTCACCGATGTTCCCCATCGTGATCAGCAACCCGGCGAGCGCGAATCCGTACGCGTCCGCGATCCACAGCAGTTCCGTGGTCGACGGCTGCATTTGTTCCGAAAGCGACGGCAGCACCAGGTGCAGCACGGTCAGGTCGATCGCGATCAGCAGCTGCGCCAGCACGCAGACCGCGACGGTGCCGATCTTGCGGCCCTTGCCGATGGTCACCGGGAGACGCCGAACGTGAGTTCCGGCGTGTGCCGCGCGGTGCCGTTCTCGCCGTCACCCAGGTAGAACCGGGTGCTCAGGGTGCGGGCAGACGGGTCGAGGACGCTGCGCCACAGCGTCCGCCACGGCGCGCCGGGCTCGACCGCGAAGGACACCGCGTCGAGCGCGTCGCGCGGCCCGGCGTCCGCTTCCTTCGTGATGGTGCGAAGTCGCTCGTAGGTGCGCATGGTCTCCGGGTTGTCCTCGGGCAGCGCGTCGAGATCGGGATGACGGTGCAGCAGGTGGTTCGTGACGCACAGCGGCCCGTCGGCCACCTCGACGAAGTACTCGACGTCGTGCGCTCCGCGTTCGTACACGAAGCCGCGACCGGAGGCGTCGGCGACGATGTAGTGGCAGGGCGCGCCGTGCGCGTACTGCTTGGCGAGCATCAGCGCTTCCTTGGCCTCGTCGACGGATTCGCAGGTGTCCAGCAGATACCGGCACACCTGGAGCACCGAGAGACCCGCCTGCGGACCGTGCTCCAGCGGCATGGCCGTCTCGACCTCGGCCATCAGCAGCGCGACGACGAGTCCCGCCTCGTTGACCCCTTCCGTTCCACCGTCCATTGTGGACATCGTGAGGGACGTCGACGCGATGCCGTCGTCGGGGATCGTCGTCAGGACGTAGGGCCGTGACGCCATCGGCACGGTCCCGTCGTCGACGGGTTCCTCCCCGGCCAGCACCGCACCGAGCTGAGTCCAGCTCATGGTGAAGAAGTCGTAGTTGCGGCCGAGTTCGCTGCCCGTCCAGAGCGCCGAACAACCCGATCCGGCGGGCAGGGCGCTCGCGTCGTCGAGGGAGACCGCCGCGTCGGCGGGCAACCCGTGTGCCTCGGCGAACCCGGCCGTGCGGGCCGCGTACTGCGGCCAGTTCCGCGCGAACCAGGTCCGCCGTGCCCTGGCCACGATCGGATCGAGCGGCGGCGGCGACCAGTCCGAGCGCGCCTTCACTTCGGCGCCGAGCGCATGGCCGATTTCGGCCTGGGAGCCGCGCAGCGTCAGATGCCGCACGGCGAGGAAGTCTTCGGGAGATCCGGCTACGTAGGTCATGCCCCGGAGGGTGTCCGCCGCCGCTGACCGTCCACGCACCGAACGCTGTCAGCGCTCGTCAGTGTCTGTCGGTGCTTGTCATCGGAATGTCATGTGCCCCGCGCGAAAGTGGTCCCACCAGGCAACGACGAACGAGGGAAACCATGCTCAGCAACAAGGTGTACATCATCGGCGGGGCGGTCATCAGCGTCCTCTTCCTCGCGCTCGCGATGGTCGAGTTCTCCACCGGCTACCCGGACGACGGTCTGCAGGACCTGCTCTACGCCGCCGTGAGCGCCGGCGCCGGCGCGCTGCTGTACGTCCTCGACCGCCGCCAGCGTGACCGTCGTGCGGCTACCGAAGCGCAGCGTGACGCCCGATGAGGAACATCGACGGCGGCTTCCTCGCCGCACCCGACCAGGCCTCCCTCCAACGCCGCGAGCAGGACGTGCGCAAAGGCAAGCTCGCGCTGATGCTGGCCGTCGTCGGCGGGTTCGTCGCGCTGGTCGCCGGCTACAACGTCGTTGCCGACTTCTCCCCGGTTTCGCTGGTGGTGACGATGCTCGGGCTGGCCGCGGCGATCGGCGGCGGGCTGCTCACCAAACACCTGATGCGCGCCGTCCGGTTCCGGGTGCACAAACCGAACGCGGGCCTGGTCGGCGCCGCGAAACTGTCCGGAATGGTCGTGGCCGTCCTCGGCTTCATCGCACTGGTCGGCTCACTGGAGGGGCCCGGTGTGCTGCGGATCATCGCGATCGCCGTCGGCTGCGCGGCCATCGGCTACGTGAAGTCCCTGCACGACCAGCAGTGGGTGCTCTTCGAACTGGACGCGGTCGGCGTCCGGATCGAGCGGACGGTCGTGCCGTGGCGTGACGTCACCCGGCTCACCATCGACCCGGTCGGCCCCGGGATGACCCGCCTGGGCGCGGTCCCGGTCAACGCGGCACCGCTGTACGTCGCGGTCCAGGACACGGAACTCGACCAGCGGCTCCTCGCCGAGGCCGTCGGCCGCTTCGCGCCGCAGGGCACGCAGCTGACCCGTGCTCAGTGAGGAGTACGGGGTCAGCTGGCGTGTCGCGAAAGCCACTTTCGCGACGTCTGATGTCCCGAAAGTGGCTTTCGCGACGCGTTATGCCGGGCCGGGGCTTCACGACCGACAGAGCCGTCACGTTTGCCCGGCCAGCTGAGTGGCACCCCGCAGGCCGAGCCCGCGGCGGTAAGCCCGGTCGAAGTCGTCGCCGAGCCGCTCCCGCACGCTCGTCCTGAGCAGGGCGGCGTCCAGATCGACGGCGAACGGGGTGCCCCGGATGGTCACCGCCGCGCCGATCAGGACCGCCGCCCGCTCGGCGTCGCCCCGCAGCAGCGCGACCCCGGCGAGACCCTCGACGGCGCAGGCCATGGTGGTGCTGTCGTTCCAGCGGTCCGCCGACACCAGCGCCAGCCGGTGCAGTTCCTCGGCCCCGTCGAGGTCGCCCTCGGCGGCGAGGACCCAGCCGAGGGAGATCTTCGCTCCGGCGCGCACCCCTTCGGCAGCGAAAGAACCACCGGAGCACTCCGCGAGCGCGCGTTCGCTCAGCGCGCGGGCCGCCGCCAGATCGCCCTCGTGCCGGGCGAGGAACGACAGCCCGACGTACCCGGCCGCCCGGCTTTCGGGCATCCCGGACCGGCGCGCGATCTCGATGGCCAGTTCGAAATCCGCCCGCGCTCCCGCCGCGTCGCCGTGGAGCAGCTTGCTGCCGCCGCGACGGCACAGCAGGTCCGCGTTGTCGTCGGACGCGCCGAGTTCCCGCATCAACCGCAGGGCCTCGTTCATCGTTTCGAGGGCTTCGGCCTGCCGGTTCGTCCAGATCAGGACCTGGGAGAGATGGTCGAGGGCCATCGAAAGGCCCCAGCGTTCCCCGATCGAGCGGAACGCCAGCGCCCCCTCGCGCAGGAATTCCTCCGCCGTGTCGAGATCGCCCTGCATCAGCGCGCGGAGGCCGTAACCGGTCGGCGCGAGGGCGAGGCTCCAGGCGTCACTGTTCGCCAGCAGCACCCGGCTGCGTTCGATCAGCGCGTCGTCGTCACCGGGCGGACCGGTCACGACACCCATCAACAGCAGCAGCGCCGGGTTCCGGGGCGCCTTGACGAGGCTCAGCATGAGGCCGTCCACCAGCGGCAAATGCCGGTCGAGCGCCTCGTGGCCCCGCAGTCCCGCGGCGGCGGTGAGCACGCAGAGCTGGTACTCCTCTTCGAGACCGTCCGGCGCCCGCTCGCCGAGCCGTTTGACCACCTCCAAGCACAGCGTCGAGCCCTCGAACCGGCGACCGCGCATCCACCAGTACGTCACCAGCGAAGCCGAAAACCGGAGCGCGATCCGCACGTCGGCTTCGGCGGCCCAGCGCAACGCGGCCAGGAGATCGTCGTAGGCGGCGTCGAGCCGAGCGAGCCAGACCAGCTGGTCGCCGGTGCGCAGCATTGGATCGGCTTCCTCGGCGAGGGCGAGGAAATGCTCGGCGTGCGCGCGCCGCAGCCGCTCGGTTTCGCCCGCTTCGGCGAGTTTTCCGGCGAAGAAGGCTCGGATGGTTTCGAGCATCCGGTACCGGTCCCCGGTCCGCTCGACCAGCGATCTGTCCACAAGAGACGGAAGCAGCTCCGCGACGTCCGGCACGGCGCAGACCGCTTCGGCGTCGGCCAGGGTCGTACCGCCCGCGAAGACGGTCAGCCGCCTGGCGAGCAGGCGTTCGTCCTCGTCGAGCAGGTCCCAGCTCCACTCGACAACAGCGCGAAGGGTGCGATGACGGCTCTCGGCTGCCCGGCTGCCCCGCGAGAGCAACCTGAAGCGGTCATCCAGCCGGGACGCGATCTCGCCGACCGGCAGGGTCCGCACGCGCGCGGCGGCGAGCTCGATGGCCAGCGGCAGCCCGTCGAGCGCGGCGCAGATCCGCTGAACGTCGCCCGCGGTCTCGTCGTCGACCACGAAGCCCGGATCACTCGCCTGGGCCCGGTCGGCGAACAGGCGGACCGCGGCGAACTCCAGCGACCGGCCGGGCGGTGTTCCCGGCGGCGGCACGGCGAGCCGCGGCACGGGGGAGACGACCTCGCCGGTGATGCCCAGCGGTTCGCGGCTGGTGGCGAGCACGCGCAGCGCGGGGGCCGCGCCGAGCAGCCGGGCGGCCAGTTTCGCGGCGGCCTCGATCAGGTGCTCGCAGTTGTCGAGCACCAGCAGGACCGCCCGTTCGGACAGCGCGTCGATCAGCCGCTCCAGCGGCGCGTTCTCCACCGGCGCGGTGACCGTTCCGAGCGGGACCGTCCGCAGGCCGAGCGCGGTCAGCACGGCGTGCGCGACGTCAGCGTCTTCGGTGTAGGGCGCGAGTTCGACGAAGACCGCGGGGAGGTCCACGGCGGCCGCGGTCTCGATGGCCAGCCGCGTCTTGCCCGCCCCACCGGGGCCCGTCAGCGTCACCAGCCGCGAGCCGTCCAGCCTGTCGAGCACGTGCCGGAGATCGCCCTCGCGGCCGATGAAGCTGGTGAGCTGGGCGGGGAGGGCCGCGGACGTGGCTTTGACGGGCGGCGTCTCACCACGAAGCACGGCCAGATGCGCGGCGGCGAGATCCGGCCCGGGGTCGGTACCGAGTTCGTCGGCGAGGACGCGGCGGGCGTCGTCGAACACGGTGAGCGCGTCGGCCTGACGTCCCGCGGCGTGCAGCGCGCGGATCAGCAGCGCGCGGGGCCGTTCCCGCAGCGGCTGCTCGTCGATGACCTCGCGAAGCTCGCCGAGGACGTCTTCGTGTCTTCCCAGCTTGAGCTCGGCCTCGACGCGGTCCTCGATCGCCGACGTCTTCAGCTCGTTCAGCCTGGTGACCTGCGGATCCCGGAACGGCGCGTCGGTGATGTCCGCGAAGGCCGGGCCACGCCAGAGCGCGAGAGCGTCGCGAA
Source organism: Amycolatopsis sp. NPDC057786 (assembly GCF_042797905.1). Classification (NCBI taxonomy): domain Bacteria; kingdom Bacillati; phylum Actinomycetota; class Actinomycetes; order Pseudonocardiales; family Pseudonocardiaceae; genus Amycolatopsis; species Amycolatopsis sp. NPDC057786. The sequence continues at coordinate 41,939 of NZ_JBHVKW010000002.1, read as the reverse complement.
GCAGTTCCGCCGCCTTCGCGGCGTCTCCCGCCGCGAGAGCGCGTCGTCCCTCGGCGGCGAGCCGCTCGAATCGGTGCACGTCGACGTCGTCGGGATCCACGGCGAGCCGGTAACCCGCCGGGCTGAACTCGACGGGCGCGAGTTCCTTCAGCGCGCCGCGCAGCCGTGAGACCTGCGATTGCAGCGCGTTCGCCACGCCTTCGGGTGGCTGCTCGCCGTACAGACCGTCGATCAGCCGCTCCGCCGGGACGACCCGGCCGGCCTCCAGCGCGAGCAACGCGAACAGCGTCCGGACCCTGGGCCCGCCGATCGGAACGGCGGTGCCGTCGTCGCGGCGCACCTCCGTCGCCCCCAGAACGCGGAATCGCATGGGGTGAAGAGTAGGGCGTCGTTGACCTGGGCGGATCCAGCCCGCCCGAACTACGCCGATCGGCGTCTATACACTTCGCCGGGTCCCCACGCAATGGGAGAGGTATGTCCAACCAGGAACCCGTGGTCCTCGGTCAGCCGACCGTCGGCGACGAAGAACTCGCCGCCGTGGCGGAGGTCTTCCGGTCCGGCTGGCTGGCCGGCGCCGGCCCCGCGTGCCGTCGTTTCGAGGAACGCTTCGCGAAGACCGTCGGCACCGCGCACGCCCTGACCACCAGCAACTGTGGCTCGGCACTCTTCCTCGGGCTGCGTGTGCTCGGCGTGAAGCCGGGCGACGAGGTCATCGTCGGCGACTACACGTTCCCCGCCACCGGCCACGCCGTGCTCCAGGCCGGCGCGACACCGGTGTTCGCCGACATCCGCCCCGACGTCTGGAGCGCCGACCCGGCGTCGATCGAAGCCCTGATCACCCCGCGCACGGTCGGCATCCTCGCCGTCGACGTCGCCGGCCAGCCCGGGGACTTCGACGAGTACCGCGCCATCGCCGACAAGCACGGCCTGTGGCTGTTCGAGGACGCCGCCTGCGCCGCGGGCGCGACGTACAAGTCCCGCCCGGCAGGCAGCCTCGCCGACCTGGCCGCGTTCTCCTTCCACGGCCGCAAGGGCATCACCGCAGGTGAGGGCGGCGCGCTGGTCTCGGACCGCGAAGACCTCATCGCGCACGCGCGCAAGCTGCACACCTACGGCATCGAGCCCGCCATCACCCGCGAGGGTTCCGGCGCCCTGCCGATCCCGGAGTTCCACGAGCTGGGCTACAACTTCCGGCTCTCGGATGTGCAGGCCGCGATCATGAACGTGCAGCTGGACCGGCTCCCGGATCTGCTCTCGGCCCGCCGTTCGGTGGCCAAGCGCTACCACGAGGCGTTCGAGAACCTGCCCGGTCTCGACGTCCCGGTGGAACTGCCGGACCGCGAGCACCCGTGGCAGGCCTACATCCTCACCGTGGCCCCGGAGATCGACCGTGACGCGCTCGCGCTGCGGATCCGTGAACAGGGCGTGCAGTGCAACTTCGGCACGTACGCCTCGCACCTCCAACCCATCTACGGCAAGAAGCAGACCTTGCCGGTATCGGCGGACCTCTTCGCCCGTCATCTCGCCATCCCGATGCACGCCAACCTCACCGATGCCCAGGTCGACCGGGTCATCGGGACCGTCAGCGCCGCACTGCCGAGCTAGGAGAGAAATGCCCGACAAGAAGGTCTTCTTCACCGGGGGCGGCGGTTTCATCGCCGCGCACGTCATCCCGATGCTGATCGAGGGCGGCTACACCGTCCGTGTCTTCGACAACATGACCCGCGGCGACCGCGCCCGGATGAACGAGTTCGTCGCCACCGGCAAGGTCGAACTGGTCGAGAAGGACGTCCGCTACGGCGGCGCCGTGCGCGAGGCCATGCGCGGCTGCACGCACGTCATCCACTTCGCCACCGTGTCGATCAACAAGTCGGTCGCGGACCCGCACGAGTCCATCGACATCAACATGGTCGGCAACCACAACGTCTTCGCCGCCGCGGCGGACGAGGGTGTCGAGCGGCTGGTGTTCGCCTCGACCGCGTCCGTCTACGGCGACCCGAAGCGGCTGCCGATGCACGAGGACGACGAGCTCAAGCCGCTCACGCCGTACTGCATCTCGAAGCGCGCCGGCGAGGACATGCTCGGCTTCTACGAGCGCACCAAGGGCCTGTCCTGGAACGCGCTGCGGTTCTTCAACGTGTACGGCCCCGGCCAGAAGATCGAGGCCTACTACACGTCGGTGATCAACCACTTCATCCAGCGCCTGCGCGCCGGCCAGCCGCCGATCATCGACGGCCGCGGCGACCAGTCGATGGACTTCGTGCACGTCACGGACTTGGCCCGCGCCGTCGTCGCGGCGCTCGAGTCGGAGAAGGCGAACCTGCCGATCAACATCGGCACCGGGATCGACACCTCCATCGCGACGCTGGCGAAGATCCTCATCGACGCCGTCGGCGTCAACGTCGAGCCGCAGTTCAACGAACGCGACGTGCTGGTCTCGCGCCGCGCCGCGGACATCACCCGTGCCCGCGAGATCCTCGGCTGGGAGCCGAAGATCACCGTGGAAGAGGGCATGCGTGAACTGGTGAAGGCTTCGGAGGGATGACCGCCGGGCCAGGGGAGAGCCGCCCCATGCGTATCGCCGTGGTGAACAACTTCTTCCCGCCGAGGGTGGGCGGAAGCGCGCACATGGCGGCGTCCCTGGCCGAGCAGTACGCGGCGCGCGGGCACGAGGTGCTCGCGATCACCGCCGCCTACGCCGACGCCCCGGCCGACGAGACGAAGGACGGCTACCGCGTCGTCCGCCTGCCCGCGGTGAAGATGCCGCAGCTGGGCCTGTCGATCGACTTCGACATGAGCTTCGCCTCGCTGCGGCCGGGGAACTGGCGGCGGCTGTGGAAGCTGCTGGACGAGTTCAAACCGGACGCCGTCCACCTGCACGGGCAGTTCTTCGACCTGTCGTGGCTGGCCGGGCTGTACGCGCGGCGGCACAAGCTGCCGATGCTGCTGACCATCCACACGCTGCTGATCAGCGACAACAAGCTGTACGGCGGCGTGTTCCGGTTCCTGGACAGGGTCCTGGTGAACCCGATCCTGCGCTACCTCAAGCCGCGCTACGTCATCCTCGACAAGCTCGGGGTCGACTACTGCGTCGAGCGCTACGGCACGAGCGACGCGAACTCGGACTACTTCCCGATCGCCGTCGACACGGGGAACTTCGAGAAGCCGCTCACGAAGGACGTCCGGGCGGAGCACGGGCTCGGCGACGGTCCGGTGATCGTCTCGCTCGGACACGTGATCCCGCTGCGCAACCGGCTCCCGCTCGTCGAGGCGCTGCCGTCCATTTTGGACAAGCACCCCGATGTGAAGGTGGTCGTGGTCGGGCGCGTCTACCACGACGTCTTCTTGAAGCGGGCCGAAGAACTCGGCGTCGCGGACGCCATCATCGTCACCGGCGCCGTGCCGAAGGCCGACGTCCCCGCGTACTTCGCCGCCGCGGACATCGTGACCCACGACCTCAACGGCGGCTGCGGTACCGCGTCGCTGGAGGCGATGCTCTCGGGTACCGCCACCATCGCCTCGGTCACCGAGGACAACTACCCGGGTATCGAACTGCGCAACGGCGAGAACATTTTGCTGGTGCGGCCGGACGACAGCGAGGCGGTGGCGAACACCGTCATCGACCTGCTCGACGACCCCGAGAAGCGGGCTTTGGTGGCACAGCGGGAAAGCGCGATGGTGCGGGCCAACTTCGGCCTCGACGTCGTCGCCGAAGAACACCTGCGTACCTTCGAGAAACTGGTGACCGAGGCCGATGTTCTTCGATGACGAGCGCAGCAACCGCCTGCGCCCGCAGATCCTGACCGAACTCGTCTCGCAGTACATGAACGACGCCGAACGCGCGAAGTTCTACGGACTGCCGGAGACGACGAGGGTCCGCGAACGGGTCAAGATCATCAGCCCGGAGAACCTGAAGATCGGCGAACACTGCTGGATCGGCGAAGGCGCCGCGCTCGACGCGAGCGGCGGGCTGGAGATCGGCGAGCACACCAGCATCGGGCTCAACACGCTGATCTTCACGCATTCCAGCTGGCTCGCGAACATGACGCTGCAGAACCACTCCGGAAGCGACCTCATCGAGCGCAAACCCGTGAAGATCGGCAAAGGTTGTTTCATCGGCGGCCTCGTGGTGATCATGGCGGGCGTCACGATCGGCGATTTCGCCACCGTGCAGCCGAATTCCGTGGTCGCCAAGGACGTCCCGCCGCGCACCCTGGTCGCGGGCAACCCCGCGCGCGTGTTCCAGAAGTACGACGACGAGTACATCCAGTCCGAAGTGGAGCGTGTGCGCGCCGAGAACGCGCGGCGGCGTGCGCTGGCTGAGGAGCGCGGGGACGCGACGGGGTCCTGGGGCGCCCCGGCAGGCGACTTCACGGAGTAGTCAGAGCCGGTCGGCCATCAGCTTCGCCAGCGAGGCGTAGACGTCGGTTCTGGTCTCGTACATGTACAGCGTCGCGACCCGTGTTTCGCCATGGCTACGCTTTCCCACGGCCACCAGAATGTTGAGGTCCGGGCCGTCGGTGGGGATCTTGCACCACAAGGCCTGCTCGCCGACACCTGAAAGCTGTGTGACCGGTTGCCTGCATTCCCTCGTGAGCTTGTGTGGTGGTGAGGATTCCCCTCGATCTGTGCACGTCGGGAACGCAGCCAATGTGGGGCGATCGTGACCAGGCGTTTCTTTCCGTCCGGGTAGAGAGCGCGCCGACAGTCAAGAACCCAGGGTTCTTTCGTTCTCGAAAGGGTAGATGACCTGCGGAAACACAGGATCACAATGGTGCACTCCGATGCGCGCCTTGCTTCGTCGCAACTCCGCACCGTAATGATTCACCACTTTCCGCGCTGATACGTTCTCGGGAAATCGTGGGAAGATGGTCTGGTGATCACCGGCGAAGGAGGAGTTCGATGAGTGTCGTGCAGTGGCCTCACCGCCTCCTGACGCTCGACGACTGGGCCGCGTTGCCGGAAGACCCGGAGCACCGCGTGGAAGTCGTCGAAGGAGTGCTGGTCGTGGCCCCCCGGCCGATGTCGTTCCATCAGCTCGCGGTCACTCGCCTGGGCTACCTGCTCAACGAACAACTGCCTGAAGCGCTTATGGCCCTTTCGGAAGCCGAGTTCATCGTCTCGGAACTCCCGTTGACGGTTCGCGTCCCGGACGTTCTCGTCGCGGCGACCGAGCTCGTGGAAAGGAACCCGGCACGGTACGCGGCTTCGGATGTACGGCTGGTCATCGAGGTGCTGTCCGAGGGCACCGTCCGCACCGACCGGGTCACCAAGTTCTCCGAATACGCCGAAGTGGGTATCGAGCACTACTGGATCGTCGACCTCGAAGACCCGGCGAGCATGACCACCTACCGCCTGATCGACGGCGAGTACGAGAACTTCGGCGAGCACACCGGCAAGGTGAGTCTCGACTTCGACGGCACCCCGCTCACTCTCGATCTCGACGCGCTGACCACCCGCCACGCGCAGCGGCCCTAGCCGAGCCGGAACCAACGCCCTTCCCGCGCCCGGCTACTAGGCTCGACCGAGAGTTCGCCGGGCGAAGGGTGTCAAATGAGGTTCAAGCGGTTCGGTGCGTCGTTGCTGGTCACCGGGTTGGCCCTGCTGGGTGCCGCGTCCCCGGCACTGGCCCACTCGGAGCTGAAGAGCAGTGACCCGGCGAGGGGCGCTTCGCTGGCGACGCCGCCGACACAGGTCAAGCTGACCTTCTCGGGCCCGGTCACCCTCGCCGACGACAACCCGATCCAGATCACCGGCCCCGAGAACGCGTCCTGGACGGTCGGCCGGGCGGAGGTCGCCGGAACGGTCGTCACGGCGCCGGTCAAGGCCGTCGGGCCCGCGGGCGAGTACACCCTTCGCTACAAGGTGACGTTCGAGGATTCGCACGCCGCGAGCGGCTCGGTGAAGTTCAACCTCAGCGCCCCGGCGGCGGCCCCGAGCAGCCAGAGCCAGCCGAGCAGCCAGGCCCCGGCGAGCAGCGCCACCCCTGCGCCGCAGGCCGACCAGACCACTCCCGAAGACCTGGTGCCGTCCTGGGTGTGGATCGTCCTCGCGGTCGCCGTGGTCGCGGCCGGGATCGTCGTCGCGCTCCGGCTCATCCGCCGGAAGGACTGAAGCTTCAGCCCGGAATGAATCGTCCTTGAACCGGTGATGAACCGGTGCCTGTCAGCGTGGTGCTCCAACCAGCTGAAAGGACGGTTGGCATGACGGGAAACGCACCCCGAGTCGTGGGACAGGTACTGACCGGTGCCGCGTTCACGGTTTTCTTCGGTCTGGTGGGCGCGGGCGCGGCGACAGCCCAGCCGTGCAACAAGTTCGCGAGTACCGGTGGCGGTTGTACGCCGGACGGCGGCGGGAAGAAAGTGGAAAGCAGGGCAGAGTTTCGCCCTGCGGCGCCTCAGAAGCAGGAGAAGAAGGCGCCGGCGAAGAAGCGGGTGACCCACGTCCGGCCGGACAAGGACGACAAGAAGTCCCACAGGTCGAAGGACGACGACAAGGACGAGAAGAAGGATCGCGACGACGACAAGAAGGACGACCGGAAGCGCGACGACAAGAAGGACGACAAGCGCGACAAGAAAGAGAAGAAGGACGATCGGAAGGACCGCGACGACGACAAGAAAGACGACAAGAAGCGCGACGCCAAGAAGGACCGCGACAAGGACAAGGACCGTCACAAGAACCGAGAGAAGGACGAAGACGAAGGCCGGGACAAGCGCCGTGACAAGGACGATGACAAGGCCCGCGACAAGAAGGACGACAAGGGCAAGAACAGAGCGCGCGACAAGGACGAGGACCGAGACGACAACAACGAGCCCACAGCCGAACCCGTCCGAGCCGCGAAGGTAACCCCGGCGGTCCGGCCCGCGACGGCGACCTCGATCCCGACCGTCAAACCGGTGAGTCTGAAGAAGCAGGCAACGCCGCCGCCGTGGGGCGGTTACGACATCGTCGCCCCGTCCTGGTGCAACGACGGCTGCAAGATGGCCATGAAGTACCTCGAGCCCGTCGTCAAGGCGTTCAACGACGCGATCACCCCGGACAGCGCCGGGTTGAAGGTCGAAGGCTTCGACGGCAAGGGGAAGATCTTCTCGATCGAAGGCCACCGGTTCTACGCGCAGGGAACCTGGTACCTCCCGGACGGGACCGCCGGTGGCGAATACAGCGTCGGTGCCGACGGGAAACTCGAACTGAAGTTCTCGAAGATGCTGATCCCGGAATTCGAGGCCTCCGCGCTGCTGGGCGCGAAGATCTCAGGCCCCGAACACGAGGCGGACCTGGGCCCGTTGCTGACCAAGGTCAAACCCGAGGTGTCGGTCGGGGTCGGGGCGAAGCTCGGTGCGGGCTTCGCGCGCGGCGACGACGGCAAGATCCGGTTCAAGGCCGAGGGCGGGCTCACCGGCCCGATCGGGTTGAGTTCCGGTTTCGCGGTCGAGCCCGAAGAGGATGTCCTGCGTCATCTGGGACCGAGGTAGCCTTCCTTCGTCGGTGGCCGAGGCAACCTTTCCGGTGGTCAACCGTCGAACGGAGATGAGGACCAGGGTGGCTCGCGGCGATGACGAGTTCGTCGAGTTCGTGCGGAACTCGGCGTCCCGTCTTCAGCACGCCGCCTACCTGCTGACCAGCGATCGTCATCAGGCCGAGGACGCCACCCAGACCGCGCTCGCGAAAACGTATGCGGCCTGGTCGCGCGTACGCCGTAAGGACGCTTACGCGTACGCGCGACAGGTCCTCGTCAACCACGTCATCGACGGCTGGCGGCGCCCGATCCGCGAGAACGCCACGGAGGAGATCCCCGAGCAGCCGAGCGGCCTGGACGTCGCCGGTGCCGTCGTCGAGCGGAAATGGCTGCTTGACGCGTTGCGTACGCTCACAGACCGGGAAAGGGCCGTCGTGGTGCTCAGGCATTTCTTCGACTTGAAGGAATCCGACGTGGCCGGCGAGCTGGGTGTCTCGATCGGCACCGTGAAGAGCACCAATTCCCGCGCCCTGACCAAGCTGCGGATCACCGCGGAGGACGGAACGGAACTGATCGGGGGGCTCGGACGATGACCGACCTCGAGACGCTGCGTTCGGCATTGCGGGAGCCGCCCGCCGAGGGGTTCGCCGAGCCCGACCTCGGCGCGATCATGGCCAAGGGCAGGCGGATCCGCCGTCGTCGCCGTCTCGCGACCGGCGGGGGCGGACTCGCGGCCGCCGTGGTGACGGTGCTGGTCATCGTCGGCGCGGTCGCGCTCAAGGGCTCTTCGCCCGAACAGCAGCCGCTTCCGCCCGCCGCCGGCGCGCCCCCGGCACCGTCGGCACCTGCTCCGGCGCCGACGGTCACCGAGGCCCCGCCGGAGCGGCCTTTCGGCGAGGCGATCCCGCTCGGCATCAAGGGTGAAGGTGGCCGTGAGCTGGTGATCCACGCCTTCGCGATCGACGAGCCGCAGATGCCGGACGTCAGGTTCGGCCTGCAGGTCGCGTACCGGAACGGGACCGGCGACTACGACGCGCTTCTGGCCGCCAATGAGTTCAAGGGATCCGATCGGTCGTTCGGTTTCCACGCCGTGGACGGTGGCGACCTGATCAGGGGCACGTTCGTGCCCGTGTTCGGCTACTTCTCGGGTCCGGCGGCGCGGATCACCAGCACCGTCCGCGGGAAACCGGTCGAGGCCAAGGCCGTCCCGTGGAGCGTGGACCCGTCGGTCGTCATCTTCTGGTTCGACCCTGGCCAGGTGGAGTCGCCGTACGTGCTGACCCCCCTCATCGCTTACGACGCGAAGGGCCAGCGCCTCACCAAATAACGCAGTTAGTCCTCTGAATGCGGGAGTTGCGTGGGCAACTACCGCGTCCAGAGGACTAACTGCGGGAGATCAGGCCGCGGCCTGCGTCAGCACCTGGTCGACGACGGCGTGCGACGGCAGGATCAGGTCCCGCTCGGTGTCGGTGTCGACCTTGCCTTCGAGGAGGTCGACGAACCGGTCCAGCTGGGTCGCGAGCGGCTCGCGCGCCGTGACCAGTTCCGGGATCTCGATGACGGTCTGCTGGCGGTAGCCGAGGCCGTCCTCGGTGACCGAGTCGTGCGAGACGTGCCGGTAGATGGTGACGTCGCGGCGGAGCAGGTCGATCTCGATCATGCGGTCCAGTTCGGACACCCAGAGCGACCGGACCTTGCGCTGGCCGAGGCGCGACGCGGAAACCGTGGCGAGGCCGGATTCGAACGACAGCACCGTCTCGATGGTGTCCTCGGCGCCTTCGACGGAGCTCGGGTGGAAGTAGCCCGCGCCGGAGGCGACCCGCTGCGGGGTCGCGCCGCCGAAGAACTGGATCGCCAGGTCGACGTCGTGCACCAGCAGGTCCCACGCGACACCGGTCTTGATCCGCGGCGCGTACGGGCCGTGCCGGCGGGCCATCAGGTGGATCGGCTCGTTGACCAGCGCCCGCGCGGTCATCACGGCCGGGTTGTAGCGCTCCAGGAGCCCGCACATCAGCGGGACGTCCTTCTTCGCCGACAGCCCGACGATCTCCTGGGAGAACTCGAAGCTGTTGCACACCGGCTTCTCGACCAGCATCGGCTTGCCCTGGCCCAGGATCTCCTGCGCCAGCTCGTAATGCGCCTCGGTGGCCGAAGCGAGCACGACGGCGTCCACATCGGACAGAGAGCCGATTTCGGGCGTCCACTGGGTTTCGTAGCGTTCGGCGACCTTGCGGCCCGCCTCTTCGCGCGGGTCGATCACGCGGACGAGGTCCACGCGCTCGTTCGCGGCGAGGACACGGGCGTGCAGCGAACCCATGTTCCCGGTGCCGATGAGGGCGATCTTGTGCGTGGTCATGCGCCGAGTACCTCGCGAACCGTTTCGATGATGGTGTCCAGGTCGGACTCGGAAAGGTGCGGGTGCACCGGCAGGGAAAGCGCCTGCGCGGCGACGGAAGCGGCCACCGGGAAGTCCTCGACCTTCGCGTCGGGGATCAGCGGGTTGTTCCGGTAGCAGTCGTAGTCGAACACGATCTTCGGGTAGTAGATCCCGTTGCCGATACCGCGTTCGGTGAGGGCGGCGGCGAGCTCGTCACGCGAGAGGAAGGCGTGCGGGCCGACCAGCACGGTGTACTGGTGCCACACGTGTTCGCGGCCCGGCAGGACCTGCGGGAGATCGAGGCCCGGGGTGCCGGCGAGGCCCTCGGTGAGGCGTTTCGCGTTGGCCTGGCGGGCGGCGGTGAGCTGGTCGAGCTTCTCCAGCTGCGGGATGCCGACGGCGGCGTGCAGGTCGGTCATCCGGTAGTTGTGCCCGGCGACCTCGTACTGGTACCGGGCACGCATGCCCTGGTTGCGCAGCACCCGCAGCGCGTCGGCCAGCTTGTCGTCGTCCGTGGTGATCACGCCACCCTCGGCGGTAGTGACGTTCTTGGTGGCGTACAAGGAGAAGCAGCCGATCCCGAACGAGCCAGACGGCTTGCCCTGGAACGACGCGCCGACGGCCTGCGCCGAATCCTCGATGACCTTGAGCCCGTGCTCGGCGGCCAGCGGCGCGAGCTTGCCCATGTCCGCGGTCTGCCCGTAGAGGTGCACGGGCATGAGGACCTTGGTGCGGTCGGTGATCGCGGCGGCCACGGCGTCCGGGTCGATCGCGAAGTCGTCGCGCCGGATGTCGGCGAAGCGGACGGTCGCGCCGGCTTCCAGGATCGCGTTCAGCGTCGCCACGAAGGTGAACGGCGAGGTGACGACCTCGTCGCCCGGCTGAAGGTCGAGCGCCTGGATGGCGGCGACCAGCGCGGTGGTGCCGTTGTTGACGGCGATCGCGTGCTTCGTGCCGGAAACGCTCGCGAACGCGTCCTCGAAGCGCTTGACCATCGGTCCCTGTGCGATGGCGCCGGATCGCAGCACCTCGACGACGAGGTCCTCCGCGTCACGGACGTCGACCACGGTAATGGGGATCATCTGCAAGTCTCTCTCGACTGGGCGTTCTGGTGCGTCCGGTACAGTGAGCCGCCGGTTCTGCGCCCGGCCGCCCTCTCTGGCGCGGGCCACACGTTACCGGGACCGCCGAAGCGCCCAATACCCCAGGCTGTCTCCAGCCACGACGAACGGATCTTCACGTGGTGAACCGCATCCACCCGACAGCAGTCATCGGCGAGGGTGTCGAGCTCGGCGAGGACAACGTCATCGGACCGTTCACGGTCATCGTGGGTCCCACGCGGATCGGGGACGGCAACTGGATCGGCCCGCACGTGACCATCGGCACCCCGGGTGAGGACCGCGGCCGCGAGCACCCCGCCGCCTGGGAGACCGCGCCGAACGGTGATCCCGATCACGACGGCCATGGCGTCGTCATCGGCAGCAGGAACCGGATCCGCGAGTACGTCAGCGTCCACCAGGGCACTTGGCGTACCACCAGCATCGGTGACGGCGGCTACTTCCTCCGCGGCTCGCACATCGCCCACGACTGCGTCGTCGAGGACGCCGTCACGGTCGCTTCGAACGTCATCACCGGCGGCCACTGCCACATCTGGTCCGGGGCGAACCTGGGCATGGGCGCGATCCTGCACCAGCGGGTCGTGGTCGGCCCCGGCGCGATGGTCGGGATGAGCTCCGCGGTCCGCAAGGAGGTGGGCGCGTTCACCATCGCCGTCGGCAACCCCGCGCGGGTGACCGGCGTCAACACCGTGGGGCTGTCCCGCCGCGGCCTGGACGAGGCCACCATCGAGGCACTGGGACCGTGGCTGAAGGGTAAGGCCGGTCTCCCTGAGGACGGGCTGGCCGACCGGCTGCCCGGCGACCTCTCTACCTTGGTGAAGGCGTGGGACGCCCGTCCGCGCGAGTGAGTACTAGGAGTCAGAAGATGGCGGATGTCGCCGGCAAGCTGCGTGAGGTCTTCGTCGAGGCGCTGGACCTCGATGGCGAGGTCGACGTCGAAAACCTGAAGTACCGCGACATCGAGGCGTGGGACTCGGTCGGTCACATGGCGCTCGTCGCGGCCATCGAGGACGAGTTCGACGTGGAGTTCGACACCGATCAGGTGATCGACATGTCCAGCTTCAAGGTCGCCGTCGACATGGTGACCGACCTCCAGAACAAGTGATGCTGGACGGCAAGGTCGCCCTGGTCACCGGGGGTACCCGGGGGATCGGGCTCGCCACCGCGCGGGCGCTCGCCGAGGCGGGCGCCACCGTTGTCCTGACCGGCCGTGACGAGGCGAAGGCCAAGGAAGCGGCGGCCGTGGCGGGGGCCGCGAGCGGGCTCGCCCTGGACGTCACCGACGCCAAGGCCGTGTCGACGTTGGTCCGCGGGGTGGCCAAGGAGCACGGCAAACTCGACATCGTGGTCGCCAACGCCGGGATCATGGAGGACGCGCTCCTCGGCATGATCCGCGAGGAACTGGTCGACACCACGCTGAGCACGAACGTCGCCGGCACGCTGCACACCGTCCAGGCCGCGGCCAGGGCGATGATGCGCAAGAAGACCGGTTCGATCGTGGTGCTGGCCTCGATCGTCGGCGAGCATGGAAGTGCTGGTCAGACGGTGTACGCGGCCTCGAAGGCGGCGGTGGCGAACATCGCGCGTTCGGCCGCGAAGGAGCTCGGCCGCTCCGGGATCCGGGTCAACGCGGTGGCGCCCGGCGTCATCGACACCGACTTGACCTCGGGCCTGACCGAAGACGCCAAGGCCGAGAACATCGGCAAGACCCCGCTCGGGCGGCTCGGCACGCCCGAAGACGTGGCGAACGCGATCCGGTTCCTCGTCAGTGATGACGCTTCGTTCATCACCGGGCAGGTGCTGGGCATCGACGGAGGCTTGGTTCTCTAATGACCCTTCTGGGTGTGGGTGCGCGACTGATCGACGTCACGAGCGGCAGGACGCTCGAGGGCGGGGAACTCGACACCGAGGTCACCCGCGTGGGTGCCGCGTTGTCGCTGTTGCCGCCGGGCGCGCTGTTCGCGCGGATGTCGGTGGACCTCGAAAGCGTGCTGAACTATCTCGGCGCGTTCGAGGCGGGCCGCGCGATCGCGTTGATCGACCCGGCGCTGGACGCCGACGTCCTGGCGGGGCTCATCGAGCGTTTCAGCCCGGCCGCCGTGCTGTCCGCGCCGGACGCGCCCGCCCCCGAGGGTTACGGCGTTTCCGACGGCCACTGGGTCCGGAAGTCCGCTGAGGGCGTCGAGCCGCATCCGCATCTCGCGGTCCTGCTGCCGACCAGCGGTTCCACCGGCAACCCGAAGCTGGTCCGGCTCTCCCGCGGCGCGATGCTCGCGAACGCGGACGCGATCGCCGAGGTGCTCGGCATCGACCGCCACGAGATCGCGCCGACCAGCCTCCCGCTGCACTACAGCTACGGCCTGTCCGTGCTGAACTCGCACCTCGTCCGCGGCGCGACCGTGGTCATCGAGCCGTCGGGCGTGCTCGGGCGCGGGTTCTGGGACGCGGTCAACGAGCACAAGGTCACCTCGCTCGCGGGCGTCCCGTACCACTACGAGATGCTGCGCCGCCTCAAGTTCGACCCGGCGAAGTACCCGACGCTGCGCACGCTGACCCAGGCGGGCGGCAAGCTCCGCGACGATCTGGTCGCCCAGTTCAACGACAAGATCCGCGAGGTCGGCGGGCGGATGTTCGTCATGTACGGGCAGACCGAGGCCGCCCCGCGGATGACCACCGTCCCGGCGGAACGGCTCGGGGAGAAGCTCGGCTCGGCCGGGCCCGCGCTGCCCGGCGGCTCGTTCGCGATCCGCCGTGAGGACGGTTCCGAGACCACGCATCCGAAGATCGTCGGCGAGGTCGTCTACCGCGGGCCCAACGTGATGATGGGCTACGCCGAGGACGAGGCGGGGCTGGCCGCGGGGGACGAATACGGCGGCGTACTGGCCACCGGCGACCTCGGGTACCTCGACGAAGACGGCTTCCTCTACATCACCGGACGGCTCAAGCGGATCGGCAAGGTCTTCGGCAACCGGGTCAGCCTGGATGATCTCGAGCACGCCGTGCGTTCGGCATCGGTGGGGATCGACGTCGTGGCCGCCGTCCCGGCCGGGGACAAGGTCGTCCTGTTCGCCGAAGGCGCCGACAAAGACATCTGCAAGGACGCCGCGAAGGCGCTGTCCGAGCGGCTGCACCTGCACACCAGCGGGTTCGACGTCCGCCCCATCGACACCGTGCCGCTGCTGGCCAGCGGCAAGATCGACTACCGGTCGCTGGAGGCCCAGGTATGAGTGTGTTCACGCTTTCGCAGGCTGAGCGCGAGAAGTCGTTGCTTCCGCAGCTCGCCGAGCTGACCGCGCACCACCGCGAGAACTCCGAGGGGTACGAGCGCATCCTCTCGTCGCTCGGCATCGCGCGGGACGCGTCGTTCGGCTCCATCGCGGAGCTGCCGTGGCTGCCGGTGCGGATGTTCAAGACGCACGACCTGCGCAGCATCCCCGAGTCCGAGATCTTCAAGACGCTGACCTCGTCCGGCACCACCGGCGCGGGCGCGTCGCGGATCTACCTGGACAAGGCCGCGGCCGGCGCGCAGACCAAGCAGCTCGGCGCCACACTGCAGGAGGTCCTCGGCGGCGAGCGGCTGCCGATGCTGATGGTCGACACCATCGGCATCATCAAGAACCGCCGCTCGTTCTCCGCGCGCGGCGCGGGCGTGCTGGGCATGGCGAACTTCGGCCGCAAGCACACCTACGTGCTCGACGAGAACGACCAGCCGGACGTCGAGGCGGTCAAGACATTCCTCGCGACGTACGGCGACAAGCCGTTCCTGATCTTCGGTTTCACCTTCATGGTGTGGCAGTACCTGTACGAAGTCGCGCGTGAGCACAAACTGGACCTGTCCAACGGGATCCTGATCCACTCCGGCGGCTGGAAGAAGCTGATCGACCGCGCGGTGGACAACACCGAGTTCCGCCGCCGGTTCAAAGAGGACACCGGACTCACCCGGATCCACAACTACTACGGGATGATCGAGCAGATCGGCACCGTGTTCCTCGAAGGTCCGTCCGGGAACTCGTTGTACTGCCCCGATTTCGCCGACGTCGTGATCCGGAACCCGGAGACCTGGGAAGAGCAGCCGGTCGGCGAACCCGGTGTGATCGAGGTCGTCAGCACCTTGCCGCGTTCGTACCCCGGGCATGTCCTGCTCACCGAGGACCTCGGTGTCTACAACGGAATCGACGACGGCGACTGGCCGGGCAAGCACTTCTCGGTCATGGGCAGGCTGCCCAAGGCCGAGGCCCGCGGCTGCTCGGACACCTTCCAGGGAGCGGCGGCATGAGCCTGAACCAGCGTTTTCCGCTCGCGGACGCGATCGAGGTCGACAAGCTCGTCGAAGAGCTGCGGGCCGAGCCTGTCGGCGGACGGCTCCGCGTGGGCGACCCGCGCGTCGTCGAGTTCCTGACGAAGTTCGCGCGCAAGCTGCTCGCCCCCGCGACGGCCCGGCGCTTCCCGGAGCTGGCGTCCCTTGGTTTCTTCCTGCGCAAGGGAGAGATCGCCAAGGCACTGTCCACTTTGGAAACATCCGGGGACGCGCTGCGCTTTCCGCGCGGACTCGTCTTCCACGTGCCACCGGCCAATGTCGACACGATCTTCGTGTACTCGTGGGCGCTTTCGGCGCTCGCGGGTAACCACAACGTCGTCCGCGTGTCCTCGCGTTCGGCCGGCGCGGCGGAAACGGTGCTGGAGGCGCTGAACGCCGCACTGTCCGAAGTAGACGCCGACACCGCGGCCGCGATCACCGCGACGCAGCGCATGGTCACCTACGACCGCAGCGACGCGATCAGCGGCGCGCTCTCGGTCGCCGCGGACCTGCGGGTCATCTGGGGCGGTGACGCGTCGGTCGCGGCGCTGCGCAAGTACCCGCTCGCCCCGCACGCGCGCGACCTGACCTTCCCGGACCGGTCGTCGTTCGCGGTCGCGTCGGTGCGCGGCTGGCAGAACGCCTCCGAGGCCGAGCGCCGCGGCGCGGCCGAGGGGTTCTACAACGACTCGTACTGGTTCGACCAGGCCGCCTGCTCGTCGCCGCGCGCGGTGTTCTGGGTCGGCGACGAAGACGGCGCCCGTGAAGCCGGTCAGGAGTTCCGGAAGCTGCTCGCCGAGGTGCTGGCGACGAAACAGCACGTCACCGAGCCCGCCATGGCCGTCCAGAAGCGGGTTTCCGCGTACGGCGCGGCCGTCGACGGGCTCGCCAACGGCATCGAGTTCCAGGGCAACGGCATCGCGACGCTCGAACTGACCGACCCCGCGATCCTCCCGCGCGAATGGCTCGGCGCGGGGACTTTCGCCAACGCGCGGGTCGACACGCTTTCCGACCTCGTCCCGATCGTGCTCCGCAAAGATCAAACCGTCGGTCAATTCGGCTTCACCAAAGAAGAATTGACCGAATTCGTGCGGGAATTGGCGGGCCGCGGCGTCGACCGGGTCGTTCCGTTCGGCTCGGCCCTGACGTTCTCCGCGATTTGGGACGGCTACGATCTGCTGACCGAGTTCAGCCGCTTGGTGACCGTGCAGGCCTGACCTGCGGTTACGAGGTAGCAGCAGAGGAGGTTCAGTGACGACCGTCGAAACGCCCGAGGAGGAGTCTTCGGTTGCGGTAAAACAACCGAAATCCACCAAGGCGAAGATCCTCGACGTCGTCCGCTGGGTCGCCATCCTGCTGGTCGTCGGTTTCGCGGCGAAGACCCTGGTCACCAATTGGGGTGAATTCTGGCGGACCTTGTCCGAGGTCGCGTGGGAATCCTCCACCTTGAGCCTGCTCGCGCTCATCGCCGCGATCATGGTGTCGACCTACGGCTGGCAGGTCATGGTCGACGACCTCGGCAAGCCGATCGGCTACGCCCGCGGCGCGCAGATCTGCCTCGTCGGCTCGCTCGGCAAGTACGTGCCGGGTTCGGTGTGGGCGTACCTGCTGCAGATGGAGCTGGGGCGCAAGGCCGGGCTCGCCAGGGCGCGGATCTTCACCGGCTCGCTGATCCAGCTCGGTGTCGGCGTGGTGTCCGCGCTGGTCGTCTCGCTGCTCGCGGCCCCCGCGGTGTTCAGCAACAGCCCGCGGGCGATGTGGCTGTTCGTGCTGATCCCGGTCGGCCTGGCGATGCTGCACCCGCGCGTGCTCACCTGGGGTACGTCGCTGGTGCTGCGGATTCTGCGCCGCCCGCCGCTGGACCACCGGCTGAGCTGGTCTGTCGTGGGGAAGGTCTTCGGTTCCTCGACCGCCGCCTGGGCACTCCAGGGCGTGCACCTGTGGCTGCTGGCGAACTCCGTCGGCACGCCCGGGTTCAGCGGTTTCGTGCTGTGCGTCGGCGCGATGGCCGTCGCGATGACCGTCGGGACGTTCGCGTTCATCCTGCCCAGCGGGGTCGGCGTCCGCGAGGTCGCGCAGGTCGCCGTGCTGACCGCGTCGGGCCTCACCGTCGTCCAGGCGACGGCGTTCGCCATCGCCTCCCGGGTCATGTTCACCGTCGCGGACCTGATCACCGCCGGCGGCGCCGCCCTCTCGGCCCGCCTCGTGACCTCCCGCGTCAGGGATTCAGCCGGTAGATGACGGCGTCGGAGTTGCGATACACCTCGGTCACGAAGTTCAGCCCGTCCAGGTCGCGCAGCCCGGCCTGACGCTGGGCACCCGTCGGGTAGCCGTACTGCCCGAGGATCACCCACCGCACGTTCAGCCGCGCCACCGCCGCCCGCACCTGGGCGTTCGACGGGTACTCGCGGAAATGCCACTCCAGCAGCCGCGCGTCCGACGGCGACAGCGTCTCGTCGAAATGCCCGGAGGTCGTGCGGACGCCGGAGAGCGCGTAGGTCCACACCGTCCCGTCCAGCCGGTCGTTCAGCGCGCGCTCGCCGGGTTTCGCGAACTCGGCGAGCTTCTCCATCGCGACGACCTCGTCCGGGCTCACCGGCAGTTTGTGCGGGTTGACGCCGGGCGTGTTCGCATAGCCGGGGGCGACCTTTTCCGCGTTGGACGGCGCGTAGAAACCGTTGCTCAGGAAGGCGAACGCGCCGAACACCACCACCGCGACGGCGAACGCGGGCACCTTCCGGTGCGCCACGTTGTCCCGGAGCCACGCCTGCGTTTCGGCGAGGCCGTGCGCCGCGATGATCGCCAGCGGGATCGCCGCCATCGACATGAACCGGTACGGGTCGTTCCACCACGGCCGGGACAGCGCCAGCACGAGCGGCTGCTCGGACGACGTCACCGCGATGTAGGCGAGCCCGGTGATCAACGCCGTCACGCCGATCCAGCGCAGCCCGCCCAGCCGCGAGAAGAAGATGAAGCCCAGCAGCAACGCGGCTGAAAGCCAGACCTGCGGATACGGCTCGTGGTGCTGGAAGCCCAGCAGTGCGCCGAGTGCCGTCGTCGCTCGCCATTCGACCGGCCAGCTGCGGTAGGGCACCTCGCCGTTCGCGAGCCCGATCGCCCCGAACAGCTGGAGCCACGACACCAGGATCGCGACGACTCCGACGATCGCCAGCGCGCGCAGATCCCGCCCGATCCGCCGCCACCGTTCACCGGGCGCGATCCAGCGTTGCAGCAGCAGCGGGCCGGCGAACAGGATCGAGCCGAACAACGCGGACGAGTGCACGCACAGCAGCCCGACGGCGCAGGCCAGCAGCACGAAACCGGTGTCGGGAGCTGGCCGGTCGAGGTAGCGCTTCACCGCGACGGCGGCCAGCGGCGTCAGTGCGAGGCCGAGCAGGAACGGGAGCAAAGGTCCCCTGCTCATCGATTCGTACAGGCCCATCACCGGCGCGATGGAGACGAGGGCGGCCGCGCCCGCGAACACCGCGCGCCCCCGGAACACGCGCACCATCGTGACCAGCGACAACGCCAGTAGCGCGGGCAGCAGAGCGGTGTTCACGTCCAGCGTCAGCGGGATGGTCGCCGGGCTGAGCAGATACACCACGGACGCGAGCAGGTGGTACGCGTTCGGGTAGAACACCGGCGCCGCGTCGCCGTACCAGTTGACCTGGCCGGTGCCGAACAGGCTGCCGTCCCCGGTTTCGGCGATCTGCCGGACCCCGTTGGCGTGATAGACGGCGTCGAACCCCTGCGGGATGGCGTCCAGCCTGCCCATCCCGCGCACCACCGCGTACATCCCGACGGCGGCCGCGAGCAGCAGGCACGCGCCGACCGCGAGATGCCCGGACCGCCCCCACAGCGGTTCCTCCGGTGCGGGCGGCCATCGGCGCAGGGTGAGCCGCCGCAGGCCGTACGCGACTCCGGCGAACAAGGCCGTCGCCACCGCGTACGTCACCGGGTTGAACGGGAGCCCGAGCGCGGCCGCCCATGGCCCGGCGAGGCCGCCGACGGCGTAACTCAGCAACGGCGTCATCCCCGCCAGCACCCAGCCGCGCAGGCCGGCGGCGAGGCCGGTGAGCAGACCGGGGAGGCCGAGGACGAGCAGCGCGACGCACAGCGTGACGACGTCGGCGGACAGGGAGGTTTGGGTCGGCACGGGCTACCTCGGGTGGGGAATCCGCACAAACCCCCGAGGTGCGGAACGGACGGGGCGCCAGATTAACCCCCGGGGACCGTTACCCGAAGGAGGCACGCCCCGACGGGCAAAACGGTCGCGCGTTGCCTACTTTGTGCACACTTTCTGGCCCATTCGTGTCAATTGGCTGCGCCGAAAGAAACACACCGGCGCGGTGATCGATACTTGACCGTAGTCTTTTGTCAGGGGAGCGGCTCGGCCCGGGAGGGTGGGGATCAGGTGGTGATCGCGCTTGTCGTCGCCTGGATCCTGGTCGCGGTCTTCGTACTGGTGGCCTGGCCCAAGATCGGCGCGGACAAGGCCTGGCGCGCCGTCGCGCTGATGCTGACCCTCGTTTTCTCGCTGGTGCACCAGCTGATGTTTTCGACCATCTCGGAGGACGCCTACATCACCTTCCGTTACGCCCAGAACATCGCCGACGGCAATGGCCCGGTGTTCAACCCCGGCGAGCGGATCGAGGGCTACGCGAATTTCCTCTGGATGATCGTGATCGCGTTGCCGAAGGCGGCCTTCGGCGCCGACATCGAGACTTCCGCGATCGTGCTCGGCGTCCTCAGCACACTCGGCGCGGTCCTGCTCGCCCATGTGACGGTGAACCGCGTGGTCGCGCGGGCGGCCGGTGAGGCGCGCCCGGCCTATGGCGTGGCCGCCGCCGTGCTGGTCGCGGGCGCCGGTGGCCTCGCCGCGTACGGCGCATCCGGCACCGAGACGCCGCTGTTCGTGCTGCTCGTGTTCGGTGTCTTCGCCTCGCTCGCGGCCCGGCGGCCGGTGGTCGCGGGGGTGCTCGTCGCCTTCGCGACGATGACGCGCCCGGCGGGGGTCCTGCTCGCGGTCCTGGCCGGGATCTGGCTGGTCGTCGCGGCCTGGCGCGGCCGCTACACCTGGTGGTCTCCGGTGGGCTGGCTGCTCGGCGGGCTCGTCTTCGCGGCGCCGTGGACCGCCTGGCGGGTGACCTATTACGACCATGTCCTGCCGACGTCGGTCGTCATCCCCTTCGACCTCGACCTCGCCGCCAGGATCGACGCCGGCTGGCGGTATCTGTCGGGGTTCTCGCTGGTCCACCAGGGATTCCTGCTGCTCGGCCTGGTCTCAGTCGTGGCCCTGCTGGTGCGCGGCCGCACCGGCCGGACGCCGCATGAGGCCGAGGCGAGGTCGCTGACCTGGCTGATGCTGGCCACCGCCGTCGCGCTCATCGGTTTCGTGGTCTTCTTCGGCGGCGACGCCGGGCCCGCCTGGCGACTGCTGGCGCCGATCCCGCCGCTGCTGTCGGTCGCCGCGGTGTCGGCGGTGGCGGTCTCCGGTGTGCTCGTCTCCGGCGCCAAGCCGAGCCCGCGTCCGCGTCCGCCGGTCTCGCGGCTGATGCCCGCCGCCGCGGTGGCGTTGTCCGGGCTCGCGGTGCTGGTGTCGGTGTTCAGCCCGGAGATGCTGGCCCGCGTGCGCGCCTGGCACGACCACGGCGCGCAGATGGAGGAGATCGGCCGCTGGCTCGACGGCTATCTGCCGCCGGGTTCGGTCGTGAGCACTTCCGCGCCCGGTGTGCTGTCGTACCACGCCGGGACGCAACTGCAGATCGTCGGCGTCCGGGGGCAGACCGAGGAAACGGGCGCGGCCGTCGTCTCCCGGCGGCATCCGACGATCGCCGTCATCACCAACAGCGGCTACTCGGCGAAGCAGACCTGCGTGATCGACCCGGCGTACGCGGCGAGGTACCGCCTCGCGACCTTCGCGCGTGAAGGAACCTCGTCGTGGATCACCGTCTTCGTCCGGGCGGACGTCGAGCGGGCGGTCACGTCGGCCCTCGACCGCTCGCGCGATTTCCGCCACGTACCGTGCCCTTCGTGAGTGTCGACGAACGCGTTTCCCCCAGCCGGCCGGCCACGCTCGAGGCTCGTTCGCGCCTGTTCGGCCTCGGTGTGTTCGCCGCCGCGCTCACCGTGCTCCTGGTCCGCTTCCTCGTGCCGCGGCCGATCGCGATGTCCGACAACGGCGACGGTTTCCGTGTGCTGTGCGGCGCGGGCATCCCGTGGAAGGGTGAACCGGAGGGATTCGTCCGTCTCGCCTACACCGTCCCGGCAGGCGAATGCGACGCCACCTATCTCTTGACCCAGAGCTGGTTCGCGCGGATCGCGCGGTCGATCGGCGGGCTGCTCGGCCTCGAATCGACGCTCAGCCTGGTCGTCATCGGCGTGCTCACCAGCGTTCTCGCCGCCGCGGCCGTCGCGCTGATCGTCGCCGGACTGCCGTACTCGCGTCGCGTACGCGGTTTCGCGGCCGTGGGGTTGCTGCTGGTCGTCGCGGACTCCGCGTTCTTCGGCTACTTCGCCTCGGTGCTCGGCGAAGGCGCCGCCTTCCTCGGCCTCCTGCTCGCCATCGGCGGCTTGCTGGTCGCCGCGCGGCCTGGCTGGTGGCGTTACGCAGGCCTCGCCGTGCTGCTCTTCGGTGGCCTGATCGCGGTGAACGCCAAGGTCCAGACGCTGATGATCCTGCCGTTGCTCGCGCTCGCCGCGCTGCTCGTCCGTCCGTCGGGCGTCCGCGGCCTGAAGCGCTGGCTTCCCGTGGTGTTCGTCATCGGCGCGCTCGCCGGGGGCACGGCCTACGCGCAGCAGACCGTCGAACCGGCGAAGCTGCCCGACGGCTCGCTCGCCGCGCGGCCAGGCGACGATTCGCGGGAGATCAACATGTTCAACACGATCTTCCTGACCATTGTGGACGGTCGGCACGACACCGGGGCCGACCTCGCCGCGCTGGGGCTGCCCGCCTCGTTCGGCCAGTACGCGGGCAACGGCTGGTGGCATCCGAAACCCGCGACGCGGGACCCCGAGTACCCGAAGTACCGCGAACAGATCAGCAGGCGCAACGTCGTCGAGTACTTCGCGACGCACCCCTGGCGCACCGTCGAGATCCTGGACCGCGCGGCGGGCGATCTGCTCACCGCGCGGCCGCCCTACCTCGGCAGCTTCGACCGGTCGGCAGGCTTCGCCCCGGAGACGCAGGAATACCGCGTCCCGATCGTGTCGACCGTGACGAAACTGCTGGCACCACTGGGTTTCTTCGCCCTGCTGCCGATATGGGCCCTGATCGCCTGGCGTGGCTGGAAGACCCGGCGCACCGCGCTGGGGGTCGCGCTGGGCTTCCTGCTCGCCGTCGCCGCCGGGCAGTTCGTCCTTGCCGCGCTGGGCGACGGCTTGGAGAACGTCAAGCATCAGGTGATCGCGCTGTACTGCACCGTGCTCGGCGTCGCACTGGCGCTGGTGACCTTCGCGCGTCAGGAGGAACCGGTGTCCAGAGTCCCTTGATGGGGACGGAAACCGCCGAACCCCTTGCCAGGGTTCCACCGCGGCGTCTTCGGGAACGACACCAGCGCGGCGAAGATCAGTAGTGCGACGGCGTCGACCCAGAACACCGCCGCGCCCGTGACGATCCGCAGGTTCACCGCGATGTAGAGGAAGATCAGCGCGCCGACCCAGAGCCGCCGTCCCTCACCTCGCTGCTGGTCGAGCACGATCGCGGTGAGCGCGACGATCAGCGGCGCCATCATCACGAACACGCGCGGTGTGTCGGTCGCGACGAGCCGTCCCGCCAGGCAGCAGGCGAACAGCCAGACGCTGGCGATCAGCAGTTCCGCGCGCAGGCCGCGGCGGCGATACTGCTGGTAGAGGCCGTAACCGAAGATCAGCCAGAAGAAGTGGAACGTGGCGAACAGTTCGACCTGGCCGGTGCCCTTGCTCGCGTTGAGCGCGAAACGGATGTTGTCGAGCAAGCCGCTGTTGGACTGCCCCGCGCCGAAGCCGTAATCGCCGCCGATGAGGTTCTGCGCCCAGAACCGGTAGCCGACGTAGATGCCGGTGGCGACCACGAACACCCCGATACCCCCGAGCACGTCGCGATCGCGGAACCTGCGTTCACGCGTCCACGCGATCAGCGGGTAAAGCGGGGCCAACAGGAGTGTCGTCTCCTTGTTGATCGCGCCGAGCACGATGACGATCGCGAACGGGATCAGCTTGCGCTTGAGGATGAACCAGATCGCCAGCAGGTAGAGCAGGTTGTTGAGCGGGTCGACCAGCCACGGGTTGCCGAAGGCGTAGGGCGCGTACCAGAACGTGCAGGCCAGCGCGACGGACGCGAGCATCGAGGTGAACAACTGCAGCTTCAGCTGCGAGCGCAGGAACTCGAAGAAGACGATGAGTGTGGCGAGTGTGACCACGAAGGTGAAGGCCACCCAGAGGACATCGAGGGAGAGGCCGGTCAGCAGATTGCCGCGATGGACGATCCACGGGCTCAGCATCCGTAGCGCGAACGGGTTCTCGACGGCCGCGCCGGTCTGCTCGGACATGCGGTAGTAGTTCACCGCGTCGCCCCAGGCCTGCTCATGCGGCTTGGGGAACTTCGGCATGAAGGAGATCAGGTTGATCAGGGAAACCGTGCTCAGCGCGAGATAGGCCCAGAAGCGCTGAGCGCCGGGTCTGCCTCTCGGCAGGAGGGTGATTTCGGTGGTTTCGTGCGTCACCTGGGCATTTTAGGGTAGTGACCTGCAGTGATGGCCTGGAAGTCCTGGTGTGACCTACGCGACCGTAGGTTGGTTACCCTACGGTAGCGTAACCTGAACGAATGGCTGAGCTCGTTTACCCGCCCGTCATCATGGCGGCGAAGTTGATGTTCCGGGTGCTGGACAACCGCATCCGGGTGGAGGGGACCGAGCACATCCCGTCGACGGGCGGGGCGGTCATCGCCTGCAACCACGTGAGCTACCTCGACTTCATCTTCTGCGGGCTCGGGGCGCAGCCCGCGAAACGCCTGGTCAGGTTCATGGCGAAGAAGGAAATCTTCAGTAACCGCATCGCCGGACCGCTCATGCGCGGCATGCACCACATCTCCGTCGACCGCGGCGCGGGTCTCGCTTCGTACCGCGAAGCCGTCGAGCGGCTGAAGGCCGGGGAGGTCGTCGGGGTGTTCCCCGAGGCCACGATCAGCCGGTCGTTCACCGTGAAGGACATCAAGTCCGGCGCGGTCCGGATGGCCGCCGAGGCGGGTGTCCCGGTCGTGCCGATGGCGCTGTGGGGCACGCAGCGGCTGTGGACCAAGGGCCGCCCGAAGGACCTCACCAAACGCCACGTCCCGATCTCGATCCTCGTCGGCGAGCCGATGCACCCGAAGGCCGACGAGGACGCCGAAGTCCTCTCGAAGGACCTTCGCGTGCGGATGTCGGCGCTCGTGGACCGCGTCCAGGCCGGCTACCCGGAGAAGCCGTCGTCCGACGACGAGCGCTGGTGGCTGCCCGCGCACCTCGGCGGCACCGCGCCGACGCCGGAAGAAGCCGCGAAACTCGACCGCGAAGGCCGCTAGAACCAGCGTTCGAGCACCTGCGCGACGCCGTCCTCGGAGTTCGGCGCGGTGACCTCGTCGGCCACGTCCAGCACGGAGCGGTGCCCGTTGGCCATCGCGACGCC
Organism: Amycolatopsis sp. NPDC057786; assembly: GCF_042797905.1. NCBI lineage: Bacteria > Bacillati > Actinomycetota > Actinomycetes > Pseudonocardiales > Pseudonocardiaceae > Amycolatopsis > Amycolatopsis sp. NPDC057786. The sequence goes on along the minus strand of NZ_JBHVKW010000002.1, from coordinate 17,049 downwards.
GTGCCCGGCCCAGCCGAGCATCTCGACGTCGTTCGGCATGTCCCCGAACGCGATCACGCGTTCGGCCTGGACCCCCAGCCGCTCGGCGACCTCGGCCAGCCCGGTCGCCTTCGTGATGCCGTGCGCGGCGATCTCGATCAGGCCGGTGTTGGTCGAGTAGGTGATGTCGACCGAACCGTCGAGGACCTCACGCGCCGCCTGCGCCATCTCGTCGGAGTTCATCCCGCGCCTGCTGATCAGCAGTTTGATCGCCGGATGCCCGAGCACCTCGGCCCGCGGCGCCTCCGTGCCCTCGTGGTTGCCCCACGGATTGTGGTAGTCCGGCTCGATCACGAAGTTGCGCATTTCGGGGTCGAGCGCGGACTCGCCGACCCGCTCCGCGGCGAACCGGCAGCCGGGGAGAGCGTGATCAAGAGCACTCACCGTGTCGTGCAGCAGCGGGGGTTCGAGCAGGCCGTGGACCGCCACGATCCGGTCCGTCCCGATCTCGTACAGCACCGCGCCGTTCGCGCAGACCGCGTACCCGGTCAGGCCCAGCGGGTTCGCGATCGGCGCGATCCAGCGCGGCGGACGGCCGCTGGCCAGCACGAACGGCACTCCGGCCGCGGCGACGCGTCCGACGACGTCGATCGTGCGTTCGGACAGGACCTCCAACGGGCCGAGCAGGGTGCCGTCGACATCGGAGGCGATCAAGAGAGGCTTTTCCACCGGCACATCATCCCCGAAGATCCGCCCATCGGGCGAAGTGTCGGTCTGGACCAGTACCTCCGCCTTCCTCCCCTCCGCCACCCTCGACGGAGGAGCTTCGCTCCGCTGTTACTTTCGCGGTGTGCGCGTAGGCATCGTGATCCTTCCGGAAGATCGTTGGTGGGCGGCCGAGCCGAAATGGCGGGCCGCCGAGGAATACGGCTTCGACCACGCTTGGACGTACGACCACCTCGGCTGGCGGACTCTCGTCGACGGCCCGTGGTTCAGTGCGATGCCGACGTTGACGGCGGCCGCGATGGTGACGTCGCGGATCAGACTGGGCACCTTCGTCGCCTCACCGGTCGCGCGGCACCCCGTGCCGTTCACCCGCGAGCTGACCACCCTCGACGACATCTCCGACGGCCGCTTCATCCTCGGCGTGGGGGCCGGCGTCCCGAACACCAATTACGACGCGACCGTTCTCGACGGCCCCGAGCTGTCGGTCAAACAGCGCACCGACCGCTTCGCCGAGTTCGTCGAAGCGCTCGACGGGCTGCTGATGACCGACGGTTTCGACTTCGAAGGCGAGTACTACCGGGCCAAGGGCGCGCGGAACCAGCCGGGTTGCGTGCAGCGGCCGAGGCTGCCGTTCCTGGTGGCCGCGAACGGCCCGCGCACGATGACGCTCGCCGCGCGGTTCGGCGCGGGCTGGGCCACCACCGGCGTCAAGGCGGATACCCAGGACGAGTGGTGGAAGGGCGTCGCGGAACTCGTGAAGACCTTCGACGAGCGGCTCGACGTCGTGGGCAGGGACAAGGCGAGCGTCCAGCGGTTCCTGAGCCTCGACTCTGCGCCGGTCTTCTCGCTCGCCAGCGTGGGCGCGTTCACCGACGCCGCCGGGCGGGCCGGAGAGCTCGGCTTCACCGACATCGTCACCCACTGGCCGCGGTCCGGGGACTACTACGTCGGCCGTGAGTCGACTCTCGAAGAGGTCGCGAGCGACGTACTCCCGGTACTCCAGGGAAGAACTTCTTAGGCCGATCGGGTGACGTTGGCGGGCCGGGTAAACCGCTTCCGCCCAGTGGTCGTCTGACAGACAAGTACTGCGAGTGGGCGCGGCCGACGACGGCTGGCCCTCATGGGTCACCCCGGGGGTGAATGGGGGACTGAGGCTCGCGTGGTCGCGGCAGGGGCAGTCCGCGACCACGCGAGCCTTGTCTTTGGCCGCGATTCGCGTGTCCATACCCGGAACACACGTGCTTGGGCGCGTAACTCGCGTGATTGAAGGCGTAACTCACGTGTTCCGGCGGGAGACACGCGAGTTACGCCTTCAATCACGCGTCTTACGTCCCTGCGCACGCGTGATCGTCGCGCGCGCACGACGAGGCGTAACCCACTTCGAACGCAAGGAACGGTCCTTTCCTCGCAAATTTTGCAAGGAAAGGACCGTTCATGGCACCGGCAGGGAGGCCTCAGCGGGTCAGGGTGTAGATCGACGCGCCGGCGTTGCCGAAGTCCTTCCGCAGGAACCCCAGCCCATCCAGATCCCGCAGCCCCGGCGCGGGCGGCTCGCCGATCTTGATCGGCGTGCTCCCGATCAGCACGTGCTTGATGTTCAGCCGCCGCACCGCGGCCCGCACCTCGGGATCGGTGTCGTACTCCCGGAAGTGCAGCGCCAGGTACTTCGCGTCCGGCGGCGGCACGCCCGGGTCGTAGTGCCCGGCGACCGGGTGGATACCGGTGATCGCGTACAGCCAGGCCGTCCCGTCGAAGCGCTCGTTGAGCACCTTCTCGTCGGGTCCGATGTTCATCTTGGTCAGCTCGTTCATCGCGGCGAGCTCGTCGGCGCTGACCGGCGGCGTGACCTCGCCCTCGGGCCCGTTGTAGTACAGGAACGACACCGCGTGCGCGTTCGACTCGGTGTAGAAGCCCTTGGTCAGCACGGCCGACGCGGCCACGACGAACACGGCGGTCGCCAGGCCCAGCCGGGCGGGCAGCGCGGGGCGGCTCTTCACCCAGGAGCGCCCGCTCGCCCACTTCGCGAACCAGCGCTGCAGCTCCGCCATCCCGTGCCCGGCCAGCAGGCACAGCGGGATCGCGGCGAGCGCCATCAGGCGGTACCGGTCGTTCCACCATGGCCGCGACAGCGAGATCACCCACGGCTCGGCGCCGAACGACGCGACCAGCACGAACAGCGCCGAGAAGCCGATCGCCGAGAGCCCCACCCAGCGCATCCGGCCGAGCCGGAACAGGCTCAGCACGCCGATCACCAGCAGCACCGTCAGCCACACCTGCGGGGCGCTCAGCACCTGGCGGAACGTCACCAGCAGGCCCAGCGACTTCACGACCGGCAGGTCGGATCCCCACGCGTAATAAGGGTATGAACCCGAAGTGAACTTCAGGGCGCCGAGAATGTGCGGCGCCGCGAGCAGCCCGCTGCCCACCATCACCGGCACCATCTTGACGACGTCGCCGCCGATCACCCGCCAGCCGCCACGGCCTTCCGGCACCCCGTCGAGCGGTTTGTGCCGCAGCGCGCGGTACCAGCGCTGCACCACCAGCGGGAAGGCGAACAGCAGCGCGCCGAACAGCGCCGACGAGTGCGCGGCCAGCAGTCCGACCGCGGTCAGCGCGAGCACGTAACCGGTGTCGAGGCCGGGCCGCGCGAGGAACCGGGCCAGCGCGACCACGGCCAGCGGCGTCAACACGATCCCCAGCGCGAACGGCAGCAGCCCGCTGGACACCGACTCGTACGCGCCGGTGGTGGCCGCCGCGGCCACCAGGGCCGTGCAGCCCGCGAACACCGCCCGCCCGCCGAGCTGGCGGATCAGCGCGACCATCGACAGCGCGAAGACGCCGGCCACCGGCATCGTGATGGCGTTCAGCGTGACCGGGATCGTCGTGCCCGAGATCGAGTAGACGAGCGAGCCGACCAGGTGATACGCGTTCGGGTAGAACGAGCCGTCCGGGTACCAGTTGATGGTGCCCATGCCGGTCAGCGAGCCGTCGCCGGTCTCGGCGATGTAGCGGATGCCGTTCGCGTGGAAGACGGTGTCCCAGCGCTGGAACACCGCCGTCGTCCCGCCGCGGGCCGAGAGCACCACGAGGATCGAGATCCCCACGGCCAGCGCGACGCAGGCGGCGACGGCGTAGTGCGCGCGCGGATGCCACTTCGTCGGCGGCTCCTCGGCGCCCGGCTTGATCCAGCCTCGGTTCTGGCCGAGCTTCCGCAGGCCGAAGCCGATCCCGGCGAGCACGAGGGTGACGGCCGCCACGGTCAGCGGGTTGTACGACACACCCGCGAGTGCCAGCCACGGACCGGCCAGTCCGGTTACCGTGTAGGACAGCAGTGGGGCCAGGCCCGCCAGGGCCCAGCCGCGCAGGCCCGCGGCCCGGCCGACGAGGCCGCCGGGGACCGCCAGGACGGCCAGATAGGTGAGGGTCGCACCGAAGTACGACCAGAAGGTGTCCGGAGTAGGCACTGCTTCCTAAATGTGTCTGTCGAAGGTGAAAACCGATGCTCGCTGCAGGGCTCGGAGTCGACGTGCGTACCCTCGACGCCCGTGAGCGCGCACACGAACCCCGACAAGATTACTGAAGCCGATTACACCGGCTACGACCTCATCGTGGTCGGCTCCGGATTCTTCGGGCTGACCGTCGCCGAACGGGCCGCGGCCGAGCTCGGTAAGAAGGTCCTCGTGCTGGAACGGCGGCACCACATCGGTGGCAACGCCTACTCCGAGGCCGAGCCGGAGACCGGGATCGAGGTGCACCGTTACGGTGCGCACCTGTTCCACACCTCCAACAAGCGTGTGTGGGAGTACGTCAACCGCTTCACCGAGTTCACGAACTACCAGCACCGCGTGTTCGGCAAGTACCAGGGGCAGGTGTACCCGCTGCCGATGAACCTGGCGCTGATCAACCAGTTCTTCGGCAAGTCGCACACGCCGGACGAGGCCCGCGAGCTGATCGCCAAGCAGGCGTCGGAGTTCGAGACCGCGAACGCGCAGAACCTCGAAGAGAAGGCGATCTCGCTGATCGGCCGCCCGCTCTACGAGGCGTTCATCCGCGGCTACACGGCCAAGCAGTGGGAGAACGACCCCAAGAACCTCGGCGCCGACATCATCACCCGGCTCCCGGTCCGCTACACGTTCGACAACCGGTACTTCAACGACACCTACGAGGGTCTGCCGGTCGACGGCTACACCGCGTGGCTCGAGAAGATGGCCGAGCACGAGAACATCGAGGTCCGGCTGAACGTCGACTACTTCGACGTCCGCGAGCACATCCCCGCCGGCACCCCGACGGTCTACACCGGGCCGCTGGACCGCTACTTCGACTACTCCGCGGGCCGGTTCACCTGGCGCACGGTGGACTTCGAATCCGAGGTCGTCGAGACCGGTGACTTCCAAGGCGCCTCGGTCGTCAACTACAACGACGAAGAAGTGCCCTACACCCGGATCATCGAGTTCCGGCACTTCCACCCGGAGCGCAAGCACTACCCGAACGACAAGACGGTCGTGTTCCGCGAGTACTCCCGGTTCGCCGGCGAGGCCGACGAGCCGTACTACCCGATCAACACCCCGGAGAACCGCGAGAAGCTCGAGGCCTACCGCGAGCTGGCGAAGGCCGAGGCCAAGAACAAGAACGTGCTGTTCGGCGGCCGTCTCGGTACCTACAAGTACCTCGACATGCACATGGCGATCGGCTCCGCGCTGACCGCGTTCGACAACAAGATCGCGCCGCACCTGACCGATGGCGCGCCTCTGGACGGGTCCCTCGATGCTTGAGAAGGGCACCCCCACGGGTGAAGTCGCCGTCCTGGCCAAGGCTCAGGGCGTCCTGAAGAGCGACGTCACGGTGAAGGCGGCTCGCGGTCTTTCGCACTTCGGCGAGCACAGCGCGGGATGGTTCGCGCTGGGGCTCGTCGGAGCGGCGGTCGACAAGAAGCGCCGCAAGGACTGGCTGGTCGCGGCGGCGGGAGTCGTCGGCGCGCACGCCGCCTCCATCGCGGTGAAACGCGTGGTCAGGCGGCCCCGCCCGGACCACCCGAGCGTGGAGGTCCTGGTCTCCACGCCGAGCAAGCTGAGCTTCCCGTCCTCGCACGCGACCTCGACTACGGCGGCGGCGGTGCTCTACTCCGGATTGACCGGGCGTAACCTGGTCCCGGCCCTGGTACCGCCGATGCTGGCCTCCCGGCTCGTGCTCGGCGTCCACTACCCGACCGACGTTCTGGCCGGAGCGGCCCTAGGGGGCGTAGTCGGCGGCCTGATACGTAGGAAGCTGAAGCGACGATGAGTGAAACGACCGAGAAGGCCGATTCCAAGCCTGACGACGTAGAGCCCGTGGCCGAGGCCGCCGAACCGAAGAAGGTCGCCGGCGGTCTCGTCGGCGGCATCATCAAGACGGCACGCCCGCGCCAGTGGGTGAAGAACGTGCTGGTGTTCGCCGCACCGTTCTTCGCCTTTTCGAAGTCGACGGACCGGACCGGCCTGCTGATCGCCGCGCTGATCGCCTTCGCGGCGTTCTCGCTGGTGGCCTCCTCGGTCTACCTCATCAACGACGCGATCGACGTCGAGGCCGACCGGGCGCATCCGACCAAGCGGAACCGGCCCATCGCGGCCGGGATCGTGCCGGTACCGGTGGCGTTCGTCGCGGCGGCCGTGTTCTTCGCGGCGGGCCTCGGCATCTCGTTCCTCGCCAGCTGGCAGCTCGCGGTCGTGCTGGCGGTCTACGAGGCCGTCCAGCTCGGCTACTGCTTCGGGCTCAAGCACCAGCCGGTGGTCGATCTGGCCATCGTCGGCTCGGGCTTCCTGATGCGGTCGATCGCCGGTGGTGTCGCCGCGGGGATCGCGCTTTCGCAGTGGTTCCTGCTGGTCACGGCGTTCGGCTCGCTGTTCATGGTGGCGGGCAAGCGCTACGCCGAGATCATGCTCTTCGAGCGCACGGGGGCGAAGATCCGGTCTTCGCTGAAGAAGTACTCGGCGAGCTACCTGCGGTTCGTCTGGGCGACGTCCGCGGCGATCCTGATCATGTCGTACTGCCTGTGGGCGTTCGAGATCCGCCAGGTCGAGCACGACTCGGTCTGGGCGGTCGTCTCGATGGTCCCGTTCGTGGTGGCCGTCCTGCGGTACGCCGTCGACGTCGACGGCGGCAACGCGGGCGAGCCGGAGGAGATCGCGCTCAAGGACCGCGTGCTCCAGGTGCTCGGCGCGAGCTGGGTCGTCACGCTGTTCCTGTCGTTCTATCTCTGATCGACAGCTCGGACACAGCGCATCCACAGGATGCGCACGCATCCTCGGTGATGGGGGCGGGCACACAGCCCGCCCCCATCACCTTGAGGAGCGAAAGATGAGCGACCAGCAGCGGCCGTCCGAAGACGAGGACAAGACGGTCGAGAAGCCCGCCCAGGCCCCGGAGCAGGCCGCCGCGCCCTCGCCGGTGCAGCAGGTCCCGCCGAAGAAGAGCGGATTCCGCCGGTTCGCCGGGCACCGTGCGACGCAGCTGGTCGCGGTCGGCGCCCTCGGCTTCCTCCTCGGCGGCGGGATCATCGGTACCGCCGTCGGCCTTGCCTCCCGCGACGGTGACCGGCGGCCCGGTATCTCCCGCGAACACCGTGGTCCGGGCGGTCCGGGCATGCACCGGGACTTCCGTGACGGCCACGGCGATCGCGGCTGGCGTGACGAGTCCCACGGCGGGTAGATAACGGAATCATCACGCCGCCGTGTACGGTGTCCGTGATGCGAAGCGCCTCCGCCGATCTGCCCCAGGCTCCCGGTGCGCTGCCGGGAGCCGCCGTCCTTACCCGCCCCTGGGTGCTCCCGGCCGGGGCGGCGGTCGCTTCGGCCCTGGTGTTCGTGCTGGTCAGCGGGCATTTGATCGACGACACGTACATCACGCTCTCGTACGCGAAGAACCTCGCCTTCCACGGACACTGGGGCCTGATCGAAGAAGGCACCGCCAACACCGCGACGTCGCCGCTGAACGTCCTCGTGCTGGCGCTCGTCACCTTCATCGTGCGGGACGCCGTCTTCGCCGCGGGCATCGTCTTCGTCGCAAGCCAGGTGGCGCTCGTCCTCGGCCTGCGCCGCGTCGGCGCGGCGACCGGGCTCCCCGGCTGGTTCGCCCCGCTGGCGCTGGGCATGCTGCTGGTGAATCCGCTGCTGCTGTCTTCGGTCGGGCTCGAAGTCGCCCTCGGCGCGACCGCCGTCGTCTGGTCGATGGTGTTCCTGCACGAACGCCGTCCCGCGGCGGCCGGCGCGGTGATCGGCCTGATCGCGCTGATCCGGATCGATCTGCTGCTGATCGCGTTCGTCCTGTTCCTCGGGCGCCGCGAATTCTGGGTGGGTATCTGGCGGATGACGTTCGCCGCGCTCGCGGTGATGCTGCCGTGGTTCCTGTTCAGCTGGCTGGTGCTGGGTTCGGCGGTGCCGGACACGCTGGTCATCAAGATCATGCAGCGCTCGTGGGGGCCGTTCAGTTTCACCAACGGCCCGCTGCTGTACCTGCGCAACTTCCCGCTGGCGGCGGCGCTTTCCTTCCTGCCGCTCGTGATCGGCGCCCTCGCCGGTCTACTGTGGACATTCCACTTCCGGCGCGGTTCGGAGCGGGCGAAGCGGCTGCTGCCGTTCGCCACGCTCGCCATCGCCGGTGCGGCGCACTATCTGGCCTATTGCTGGCTGAACGTCCCGCCCTACCACTGGTATTACGCGCCCAGCATCATCGGCGCGACGGTCTTCCTCGCCGCCGGGGCCTGCGCGGTGCCCGGCCGGGCCCGGCTCGGCGCGGGGATCCTCGCGGGTGCGTTCCTCCTCGTGAGCGCCGTCGCCTACGCGGCCCCCGAACTGCCGCGCCGGTTCGCGCCCATCACCAGCAACCACGCCGCGTCCGACGAGTACCGCGCGATCGGCGCGCAACTGGGCGAACTGACCAAGGGACGCAAGGTGGAGAGCGCGGGCGAGGTCGGCGCGCTCGCGTACTCCTGCGATTGCGACATCGTCGACCAGTTCTCCGACCGCGGCTCCGTCGACCCGGCGATCGTCGAGACGAAGAACCGCAGCAGCGATCTCGGCAAGGCCCTGCTGGAGGCGAACTTCCGGTTCTTCGACCACAGCGTCCCGCCCGCGACCCCGGATCTCGTGCTGGCCACCACCCGGAAGGCGCCGCCGCCGAACGCGCTGGCGACCTGGACGATCAGCTCGCCCTGGATGGGCACGCAAAGCCTGTACCTCCTCCCGGCGCGCTGACCTCCGCATTCAGAGGACGAAATGCAGCGGTCAGCGCCGTGAGTGGGCGCGGTCGGCCTTCGTGACGGCCAGCATGTCGCGCTGGCAGACCGTGGACCCGTCGGCGAAGACGAACTGAAGTACCGGCCGCGGCGGGAAACTCCGCCCCAGATAGAGCGCGGACACCGAACGCACCACTCCCGACGGCATCTCCTCGAACGTCCGGAACGGCTGGGCGGGATCCTCGCCCTCCAGCATCCGCGCCGGGTACACGACGGCCAGCCGCCGGTCGGACAGCGTCAGCCGCGCCTCGCCCTTGCCGCCCGCGAGGTGGTCCGCGAGCCGTGCGGCGACCTGGTCCGTGGTCCGCGCGACGGCCCAGTAAGCGATCGTCGGGTCGTCGGTCCAGTCGCCTTCGAGCACGTCGGAGGCGGGCAGTGGCCACCGCGGTTTCCCCGTCACCGCAGGGGTTTCCCGCGACGGCGCATACGGCCGTGTGAGCTTCCCGTCGAGCACCAGCCCGACGTATCCGTGCGCGGGCGGGCAGCCGATGATCAGGCGCTCGCCGGGCGCGAGCCAGAACTGGTGCAGTTCCCGTTCGACGACCTCGTCAACGGACTTCGCCATCGGAAGTGTGTTCTCCATCAGCTCACCGTCACCGAGTGGAGCCAGGTAAACTGACGCGGATCGTCGCAGTCGAACAGGAAATCCATCCCCGATCCGTCCACAAAGGACGCCCGAAGACACGGGCGCCGCTTCTTGCCGTGCTCGGCGACCGCGAAACCGGCGATCGCCTCGCGCGGGATCTCCGCGCACGGCACCATCTCGTGCCGCGCGATCGGGACGCCCTCGGCGTTCTCGCCGTAGGTCTTGGTGGTCATGATCGCGGCGATGTCCTTGCCGAACCCGATCGCCTTCGACACGAACGACTTCTTCGAGGGCTTTTCCGGAGCGACGAACTTCTCCAGCACCAGCAGCCGCGCGCTGGTCAGCGCCCAAAGCCGCGAAAGCGAGCCGCTGGTGGGCAGCTCCCGCACCGCCGCGTGCGCGAGCCCGCCTTGTTCGCCGAGCACGACGACCTGTGGCGACGGCGGATTCGACTTGCCGCCGTCGTCACCCCCGCCCAGCGCCGCGCCGACCACGTCGCCCGCGAAGTTCGCCGCGCCCGAGCCGATCTTGCCCAGCACGCTCTTCTTCGGCACCCCCCACGGGTCGAGGCCGCGCACGTCGTAGTTCACCGTCCGGCCGTACGCGGCCCACAGCAACCGTTCGCCCGGGTGCAGCGAAGGCAGGGCCTGCGACGCCGCCCCGAGCGGGTAGCCGAGATTCATTCTTCGATCGTGAACCCTCTGTCGGTCGCCGCGCGGCGCTCTGCCTCGGACGACGAGTCCTGCGACTCGTGGTAGCCCGCCTTGACGCCCTGCTCGACGCCCAGTTCGGCCAGATTACCGGCACTGCCGCGGAAGGCGGCCTTGCCGACGCTGGTCGTGCCGCTCATGCCCATCGCCCGCAGCCCGGCCTCGGTGAGGTTCGTGGTGAGCGCGTCCGAGCCCTCGCCGCCGACGCCGTACCGGTCGGCGAACCTGTTGGCCGTCTTGGACGCGCCGGTCGTGGGATTGGCCTTCGTGACGATCTTGGCGAGGGGGTTCTTGTCGATCTGGTCGGCGATCCGCTTCTGCACCCAGTTGCCGTCGCGCAGCCCTTCGGTGCGCTCGACGACCTTCTTCAGCGGCCCGTTGCGGAGCGCCTTCAGGATGTCTTCGAGCTTGTCGATCAACGGCTTGAGCTTGCCGAGCAACTGCTTGACCTTCATCCCGAGCCGTCCGCCGGTCACCGCGACCTGCCCGGCCGTGGCCGCGCCCGCCGCGCCGACCGAGGCGCCCGCCGTGATCCACGAGGCGGCCAGCGCGGCCAGCCACTCGATGATCAGGCCCATCACCAATTCCTGGATGATGTCGATGACGATCTCGACGAAGGCGTCGAACAGGTCGGCCGCGATCTCCAGGATCTGCTGCAGCCCGCGGACGTCGTTCGCGAACGCCTTGGCGCCGCCCGAGAACTCGGTCATCTGGCCGCGGAACGCGTCGCCGGCCTGGCCTTTCCAAGCTTCCGTGGTGCCTTCGGCGCGCTTCTGCTCGTGTTCGGCGACGCCGTCGAGCCACTTCGCCGTCTGCTCCCAGCCCTTGGCGGTGCTGCGCATCTGCTCGGGGTCACCGATCGCGGGCTCCAGCACCAGCTCGACCAGCGGGCTGATCACGATCCCGATCAGGAAACCCAGCCCGTTGTCCACAAAGGACTGCCCGGGACTGGTCACGAGCTGGAGCTGTTCCATCCGCGCGTGCACCGCCGCGATCGCGACGTCCGGCGGGCTGCTCGCCCTGGCGACCTCCGAGGACGTGCTGATCCACGAGCTGCCGTAGCCGCCGTTCTGCTCCCAGAACCCCTTGCGGCCGGAGTCGCCGGCGCTGTTGAGGTCGCTCAGGCTGCCGGGGCCGCTGCCGCCGTCGTCCAGACCGGCACCGAGGCCGGTGATGACCTCGGCGGTGCCCTGGTTGTGGTCGAGGTAGGTCTTCGCCGCCGTGGTGGTCTTGTCGGCGATCTGGTCCATGAAGGACTTCGCCTGCTCGGCGAGGTCCTGGCACTCCTGCAGCCCCTCGAAGTACTTGAAGGCCATCAGTTCGCCGAGTGGACCGAAGCAGTCGTCCGAGACCCTGGCCTGCTCCAGCAGGCTCGCGAGGCTGCCGAAGTTCCCCGAGGCCTCTTTGGACCCCGTCGCGTGCGCGGTGAGCGCTTCCGTCTGTACGCCGAAGCCGGTCAAAACGAGTCCCTCCGCAGGATCGGGCCGCCGAAGTCGTCATCGTCGGCGGGAGCGGGGCGCGTCGGACGAGACGTGCGGACGGGCTGCTGGAGAGCGGGTCCTGCGAGGGATTCCGCGGGCGGGGGAGCGCTCGGCCCGAGCGGTTCGACGTGGGCGTTGAACGCCTCTTTGAACTGGTCCGCGCGGTCGCCGAGGATCGGCTGGACGGTCTGCTGCATCGCGGCCGCCGCCTGCTGGGTCGCTTCTCTGACCGCGGCGAGGATCTCCTGCTGCAGCGCGGTATGCGTGCGGTTCATCGCCTTCGGGGACAACTGGAGTCCCAGCAGGGCGCCGGACGGAGCGACGGTCACCGTCACCGAGCCGTCGGCGTTGCGCGCGGATCCGCGCAGCCCGGCGATCTTGTCCTTCAGTTCCGCGGCTTTGGCGGCCTGCTCCTGGAACGACCGGATGGCCGCGTCGAGCCTGGCTTCCTGGTCAGCCATCGATTCCTCTCAACCCGGGGACGGAGGGAGTCCGTGCCCGGGTGAGACGAATGGAGTAACGCGTCCGTTCCCTAGATCGGCAGTTTGCGGAAGATCGGCCGCGGCACGTGCCGCAGGGCCGACATGACCAGGCGGAACGGCGCGGGCGCCCACACCAGTTCCTTGCCCGCGCGCGAGGCGCCGACGGCGATCTCGGCGACCTGCTCGGCGGTCTGCGCCAGCGGGGCGTCCTTGAGACCCTCGGTCATCTTGGTCTTCACATGCCCGGGGCGGACGACGGTGATCTGCACGCCGAACTCGGCCAGGGCCTCACCGAGGCCCAGGTAGAAGCCGTCGAACCCGGCCTTCGTGGAGCCGTAGACGAAGTTCGACCGGCGGACCCGCTCACCGGCGACCGACGACAACGCGATGACCTTGCCGTGGCCCTGCTTCTTGAGCTTGTCCGCCAGCGCGACACCGACGGACACCGCGGCCGTGTAGTTCACGGTGGCCGCCTCGACGGCCTTCGCGTGGTCCTGCCACAGCTCTTCCTGGTCGCCGAGCAGGCCGAACGCCACGACGGTGACGTCGATGTCGCCACCCTCGAACGCCTTGTCCAGCACGGCGGGGTGCGACTCCATGTCCTTCGCGTCGAAGTCCACAGTGGACACCTCGGCGCCCTTGTCCTTCAGGCGCTGCGCTGCCGCGTCGAGCCGCGGCGACCGGCGTCCGGCCAGCACGACCCGAAGCGGCTTCTCGGCCAGGTACTTCTCCGCGATCGCGAGCGCGATGTCGGAGGTGCCGCCGAGCAGCAGCAGGGACTGGGGGTTGCCCACAGCGTCGATCACAGTTCCAACCTTCGGGACATGTCAGAGGCGAAAACGCCTTCGGGGTCAACGGAAGCGCGGACCTTGCGCCACTCTTCGAGCCGCGGGTACATCTTCGCGAAGTTCTCCGCGGAGGTGCGCGAGTCCTTCGCCGTGTACAGACGGCCGCCGATCGCGAGCACGTCCTCGTCGAGCTCTTGGCAGAACCGGCTCAGCCCGTCCTTGATCGGGAAGTCGAGGCAGACCATCCAGCCGGGGTGCGGGAACGACAGCGGCGCCGCGTTGCCCTCGCCCATCTGCTTGAACACGTTGAGGAACGACACGTGCCCGGAGTCCGCGACCTTCTGGATGATCCGGCGCAGCGGCTCGTGCGCGTTCAGCGGCGTGCTGAACTGGTACTGCAGGAAACCCTTGGAGCCGTACGCGCGGTTCCACTCGCCGAAGAGGTCGAGCGGGTGATAGAAGGCGGTCAGGCTCTGGATCTGGTCGCGCGCGTTCTTCGCGGTCTTGCGGTAGTACAGCTCGCCGATCGCGGAGAAGGACAGCTTGTTCGCCAGCCCGTTCGGGAACACGTCCGGCAGGGTGGCCAGCGTGCCAGGGTTGAACTTGAGCGGGTCGGCCCGCAGCTTGGGCGGCAGTTCGTCCAGCTTGGCGAGCGAGCCGCGCTGGAAGGCGGCGCGGCCGAGCTTCGCGCCCCTGGAGATCGAGTCGAACCAGCCGGACGAGTACGTGTAGTTGGCCTCGGAGCCGTCGGTGACCAGCGCCAGGGTCTCGTCGAGGTTCGCCGTGCGCTGGATGTCGGCCTTGAAGTAGGCCGTCTCGGTCTTCGTCATCCGGATCTTGGCGCGGACGATGATGCCCGTCAGGCCGATCCCGGCCACGGTCGCCCAGAACAGCTCCGCGTCGGGGCCGTCCGGCGTGAGCGTGCGCACCTGCCCGTCGGCGGTGATCAGGTCCATCGACACCACGTGGTTGCCGAAGCTGCCCGCCGAGTGGTGGTTCTTGCCGTGGATGTCGTTGGCGATCGCGCCGCCGATGGTGACCTGGCGCGTCCCCGGCAGCACCGGCACCCACAGGCCGTACGGCAGGCCCTCGCGCATCAGCTTGTCGAGGCTGACGCCCGCGTCGAGGTCGACGATGCCGGAATCCGGGTCGATCGAGTGGATGCGGTCCAGCGCGGTCATGTCGACGACCAGGCCGCCCGCGTTCTGCGCCGGGTCGCCGTAGGACCGGCCGAGACCGCGCGCGATGACCCCGCGTTCCCCGGCCCGCGTCACCGCACGGGCGATGGCTTCCACATCGGGGGTGCTCAGGACGTCCGCGATACTCGGCGACGTCCTCGCCCAGCCCATGAGCGACTGCCGCTGTGTCTTGGGTGCTTGGGTCACGCCGACCAGGGTAACCACGCCGAACAATGCCCGGAACGTGACCCTGAAGTGCTCGCTTCTACACTTTGCGCATCAGCCCCAGCAGTTTATGAGGTAGAGCAGTGGTGGCGACCGACCCGAAAGCCGGCGTGACGGCAGCAGCGCCGTCCTCTCCTGGGCTGCTCGGGCAGCTCATCCGCTTCGGCCTCATCGGCGGCTTCTGCGCCCTGGTCGATTTCGGTGTCTACCAGGGGCTTCGCGCCCTCGGAATGGACGCGACGCCGTGGGTGGACATCGCCCGCGCGCTCAGCTTCATCGTGGGCACCACGACCGCCTTCTTCCTGAACCGCAAGTTCACCTTCGCCGGTGGACGCCAGGAGGGCGCGCGTCAGATCGGTAGCTTCGTACTCCTGTACGCCGTGACGTTCCTCGTCGCCGTCGGCGTCAACCGCACGATGCTGCACGTCCTGCCCGAGTCGGCCTGGAAGGCCACCTTCGGTTGGGTCGTTTCGCAGGCAACCGCGACCATGATCAATTTCGTCATGCTCAAGTGGGTCGTCTTCCGTGAGCCCCGCGCCATCGCCACCAGCAAAGAGGAGAACTGAGGATTCATGCCCGGTAAAGCCGCCGTCACCGGAGAGGCCCCGAGCGCCATGGTGAGCACTGTCGACGACACCCGCTTCGCGGAACGCACCCCGCAGGGCCGTCTCACCGCGCAGCGCGGGCTCTATGCCGGCCCGGCCCCCATCGTCAGCAAAGACCTCTACGCCGAACTCGAATGGGGTACCGCCGTGCGCGAGCGCGGGGGCATCTCCATCGAGCCGGCGTCGAAGGTGTCCGGCAACACCTACTTCGGCCGCTTCCCCGCGAGCTACTGGCAGCGCTGGACCGACGTGACCGAGGTCCAGGTCGAGGCCGTCGTCACCGGTGACGGCCAGCTGTCCGTCGGCGCCTCCGACATCGAGGGCGACGCCCGCGTGGTCGCCGCCGAGATCGTCACGGGCGCGAAGCAGCAGAAGGTGATGCTCACCGCGAAGCTCGACAAGTTCTACGACGGCGGCGCGCTCTGGCTGGACATCGAGACCGAGGGCGGCCAGTCGCTGCGTGTCGAGAAGGTCCGCTGGACGGTCGAAGCGCCGGAGAAGATCCGCCCGACCGCGGTGACCATCTGCACGATGAACCGCGCCGACGACTGCCTGTCGAACCTGAAGGCGCTCGCCGCCGACGTCTCCTCCCTGGAGACGCTCGACGCGATCTACGTCGCCGACCAGGGCACCGACCTCGTCGAGTCGCGTGACGGCTTCGATCAGGTCGCGAAGGACCTCGGCGACAAGCTGCACTACATCAAGCAGCCGAACCTCGGCGGCGCCGGCGGCTTCACCCGCGGCCTCTACGAGGTCGCCGGGCACACCGAGACCGAGCACGCGAACGTCCTGTTCATGGACGACGACGTGCTGCTGGAGCCGGATCTGGTGATCCGGATGACCGCGTTCTCGAACCGCACGGTCAACCCGATCATCGTCGGCGGGCAGATGCTGAACCTGCTGCACCCGAACCAGCTGCACGTCGGCGCCGAATACGCCCGGCTGAACACGCTGGAGCCCGGCCAGCCGGTGCAGCACTCGCTCTCGACCGCCGACCTGCTCGGCGTCGACGAGGAGACCCTCAAGCCGAACCGCCAGGAACGCCGCCTCGACGCCGGGTACAACGGCTGGTGGTCGTGCCTGATCCCGTACGAGGTCGTCAAGGCCACGGGCTACCCGCTGCCGTTCTTCTTCCAGTGGGACGACGCGGAGTACAGCTACCGCGCCCGCGCGCACGGCTTCCCCACCGTCACCCTTCCGGGCGCCGGCGTCTGGCACGCCGACTTCCACTGGAAGGACTGGGACGAGTGGCACCGCTACTTCAACCTGCGGAACTCGATCATCACCGCCGCGCTGCACTCGCCGTTCAACCTGAACCTGCTCTCGCGCGTGCTCCTCGCGCAGCTGGTCCGGTACCTGCTCGGCATGCAGTACGGCCTGTCCGCCACGCTGATCAAGGCCGTCGAGGACTTCCTCGAGGGGCCGGAGGTCCTGCGTGACGGCGGCGTCGCCGCGATGAAGGAGATCCGCCGGATCCGCGACGAGTACCCCGAGACCAAACGGCACAAGGCCACCGACGTCCCGGGTATCGCGTCGAACGACATCGGCATCATCAACAGCGCGCCGCGGCCCAGCATGCAGCGCCTGGTACTGATCAAGCGGATCCTCGACCGGGTGCTCGGCCGCAGCCGTCACTCGCTCGGCGCGATCCCGATCGACGAGGCCCACTGGTGGCACGTCGCGACCTTCGACACCGCCGTCGTCACCGACGCTTCGCAGGAAGGCGTGCGGGTCCGCTCGTACGACCGCGCGAAGATGTTCGACCTGGCGCGCCGGGGCGCGAAGGTGATCCAGCGGCTTCGCAAGGAAGGTGCGGCGGTGCAGGAGCAGTACAAGCGCGCCATGCCCGAGCTGACCTCGCGGGACAACTGGAAGCGCCTCTACAAGCTGTAGGCACTGCCTGACTTGAGCTGAAAGGGCCCTTCACCGCATGCGACGCGGTGAAGGGCCCTTTCGTCTCGGTCGAAGCTGGGTCACCTGCCGCCGACGGGTTGCGAAAGCCACTTTCGCAACGTTGAAG